>PWNM01000277.1 GCA_003557825.1 Candidatus Hydrogenedentota bacterium
CCCGTGAACTCGCCGATTGGCTGGGTATCGCTCATCTGATGCATCGTCGCCCCCATGGGTTGTCCGGCGGCGAGCGGCAACGAGTGGCCCTGGGTCGCGCCTTGGCGGCTGGACCGGATATTTTATGCCTGGATGAACCGTTGTCCGCTCTGGACGAAGAAACCCACGAAGAGATGATGGCCCTGCTGCGTCGCATCCATCGGGAAACGGGCGTTACCGTGCTCCACATCACCCACAACCGGCGCGAAGCACGGTCGTTGGCCCAGACCATCCTCGTCCTGCGGGAAGGGGAGCTGCTCGAAGGCGAAGCCGCCCGGGCATACCTCGCCCGGTCCGATGAGGACTTTTATCTGGCCCGTGATGGCATATCCAAGCGTGACGCGCCGTCGGTTTCTTCGCAGGAAACGCCCAAATGAAGGACTCAGGCCCATCAATCGGGTCAAGGTAATAAATATAAACGGGAACGGTTGGTCACATCGGCGGTGTTAGACCAAGTGGGAGGCCACGTTCGATTTGGGACGTGAAAATAAGGGAAAACCGAGCTGTAAACATACGGTACAGAAGGAACCTCATGAACATTTACATCAACGAACGGCCCGCCGAGGTGGCGGAAGGACTCATGTTGTATGCCTTGCGCGACCAGTTAAAGCCCGGTGCGGACGTACTCGTGGTCAACGGCGCGCCGGCACGAACCGATGTGGCATTGCATGAAGGCGACGAGGTCGTGCTGATTCAACGGGGCGAAAAACCGCAGGAAGACGAGCTCGAAGCCCTCATGGCCGCCCGTCATACGCCCGGCGTCCATCGGGCTATCAAAAACGCGACGGTGGGCATCGCCGGTCTGGGCGGGTTGGGCTCGGCCATTGCCATCGCCTTGGCCCGTATCGGCGTGGGTAGGTTGATCCTGGCTGATTTCGATGTCGTCGAACCGAGTAACTTGAACCGCCAACAGTATTTCATCGCCGATTTGGGTCTTCCGAAAACGGAAGCGATGACGGCCAATCTGGCCAAGATCAACCCCTATGTCCAGGTGACCAGCCACACCGTGCGGCTAACGCCCGATAATGTGCCCGCCATTTTCGCCGAAGTGGACGTACTGGCCGAGGCCTTCGATACGCCCGATGGCAAGGCCATGTTGGTCGAGAGCTTTTCATCGGCCTATCCCGACCGACCCATCGTAGTAGCCACGGGCCTCGCCGGCTATGGCTCAAGCAACACAATCGTTACCCGAAAAGTGGGTAAATCGTTGTTTGTGGTGGGAGACATGGTGACAGCGGCCCAACCCGGAACCGGCCTCATGGCCCCCCGGGTCGGCGTGGCCGCCCATCATCAGGCCAATGCGATTCTGCAGCTCTTGTTAGGCGAAGACCCGGCCAAAAGACAATGAAGCCAGTTGCGCCGCAGGTACTTGTCTAGTCCCACCGCGTAGTAAAACGAATTCCTGTCTCTTTTCGCCCAAGCATAGTTCCCCATAAGGTGAGCCGAAGGGGAGCTGTCCCGTATAATCTCCCTTTTGCCGGGCCATCGGGGTTCGGCGCTGCATAGTGGAACCAACACCGTCGTGACCCGCATTACGCGATACATAGCCTGGGAGATAACCATCCCGTCGGTCCTGGCGTTTTCGGTTTTCGTGTTCTTGGGCGTGGCCAACGAAATCCGTGAGCGGATGGGCCTATTGGACATGGCCCACATCGAAGCCATGGATTTTGGGCGGATGGCGGTGTGGTTTCTGCCGACCTTAATCTACTATATCATCCCGCTTACCTATCTGATGGGGATTATGCTGGCCTTTGGCGCATTGACGCAGAACAACGAAATTGCGGCCATGAAGGCGGCCGGGATCCCATTGAAACGGTTGGTCGCCCCCGTGATCATGGGCGGAGCCTTATTGAGCGCGGGGTGCTTTGTGCTACAAGACCAGGTCCAACCGTGGGCCATGCGCCAGCTTACCTATTTCATCTATACCGAGTTGCCCCAACGGATTACGATGGATGCGGTCCCGCCCGGCGTCATGCACGAGATCGGCGATTGGCGCGTCTATATCGGCGACAAGGATCCGGAGACCAATACGCTCTATGATGTCGATATTCTCGAATTGCAGGAGGACGGCGGCGTCTGGTTGTACCACGGGGAATCGGCCCGGTTTTTCAAAGAGGACAATCGGCTCAAGCTTCACATCCCCCGGGGCTATCTCATAATGCCCGAACAGGGCGGCCGGGCTACGATACGGGACTGGACCCCAAGCGCTCCTGCCCCCGACACCGAGCCAACCCCTGATAATCGGGACATGCAAAGCCTGGAACAGCTGCTCCATCGCGACGCTGAACTGGTGACTTCGATACTGGAAGGGGGCGGGCTCGATAGCATGGAAAGCCTATTGGGCCGACCTGATGACATCCCGGCAGGGGTATCGGTTCACGAGTTGCAGGAATTGTACGGCCTTCGGGACGACATCCGGAAACGAATCTCACTGCCCTTGGCCTGTCTGGCCGTAAGCCTGATCGCCGCGCCTTTGGCGGTTCGGGGCGGGCGCAGCGGCCGTTCCTTCAGTTTTGCTCTCGGCTTCGGCATTTTCCTGCTGTATTACACACTTTTCATGGTCATGCAAGCCCGGGGCATTCCCACGCTTACCGAGACCGTCGTCCGCGGCATAATGCCCAACGCGGTGCTCGCAGTCATGGGAATCGTAGCCATTTGGCGGGTGGATCGGGTGTAATATGCTGACCATCCTCGACCGCTATCTGGCAGCCCAGTTTATCGCTACCCTGTTCAAGGCATTGTTGACCTTCGTGACCTTGTACATCCTGATCGATCTGCTGACCGTCCGCCTCGACATCATCGATGAAAACGAAGTACCCTGGCCCATTGTAGCCCAGTATTACCTCGCCATGACCCCCGGCATCATCATCAACTACGCCGCTCCCTTTGCGCTATTGGTGACCGCCTTGCTCGTGTTGGGCAATGCGGCGCAGAACAACGAAGTCACCGCTGCCCTGGCCGGAGGCATCAGCCTACGGCGATTTGTGCGCATCCCCATCGTGTTGGCCTTTTGCTATGCGGCGTTGATTCTGGCAATGCAGGAAACGGTGGGCGTCCATGCTGCCCGGGCAGCCGATCACGTCGATCGGGGGTATTTTGCCAAATCGCCTGAAGCGGAACGGGGACCCATAAGCTGGGCCAACCTGAACGGCCGCTGGACCTGCCACATCATGAAGTTCAATTACTTGGCCCTCACCGGCGAGGATGTCTTTATCTACTCCCTCGAACCGGATGCGCATATCCAGATCCGGGCGCGCCGCATTTTTTGGGAACCCGACAACGAGCAATGGTTGCTCGAACGGGGGTGGTGGGACGAATACAATCCTCAGACCGACGACTGGGTTCACAGCAAACGCATCACTCAGGAACCGGCGCCGTTTACCGAATCGCCCGATCAGCTCTTTGCCCTCGAACAGGCCCCCGAAACCAAGACGGTTCGCGAACTCGAACAGGACATCGCCTTTGCCCGGGCACGCAACATGCCGGTTAACCCGTTCCTGGTTACCTATCACGCTCGGTTCGCCCAGCCGGCGCTGAACTTCGTCATGATCTGGCTCGCCATTCCCTTCGCCATGCGTCTGCGTCGGGGCGGCCTGGCGATCAGCTTCGGCGCAAGCATTGCCATCGCCATCATGTACCTCATGGTGTTCTTTGTGAGTATGGGGCTGGGTCAAATGGAACGCCTATCGCCCATCACCGCCGCTTGGTTGCCCAACGGCGTCTTTCTCGTTGCGGGACTCGTACTCTTCCGAAGGACCCCAAGTTAGGCATCCGGTCTGTTGCATCTCTGTTGACATCGTCCCCCTTTTCCGTTCATTATGGATTTGACCGGTTAGCTGGCGCATGTCCGGTGGCCCCTGCTGGATACGCGACCTCGAATTGGATCAGGGGCGACAGTGAGGGACGTTTTAGCCGGGCGGACCTAAGATACGGAGACAAGTTTGTGGCTACAGGTACTGTGAAGTGGTTCAGTGAGGAAAAGGGGTTTGGCTTCATCCTTCCCGATGAAGGCGGCAACGATCTGTTCGTACATCGATCCAATGTGAAGACCGATAATCAGACCCTGCGAGACGATCAGCGTGTGGAGTTCGAAATTGGTGAAGGCCGAAAGGGACCCGAGGCGACAGATGTACGTCCTATCTAGTCCCATTCAGCCATAGCATACGACTCCAAGGGCTCTCGTTTCGGCGAGGGCCTTTTTATGTTATCGCTGATCCCTACGCAGGTCGAGCCAGTCAAGTTCTTCGGGCGTCAACTTCAGCGTAAGGACATCCGCGTTCGCCCGGAATTCGTCACCGGTGGCGCACCCCACCAAAGGATATACGTTCATTGGACTGTTAAGGACAAAAGCCAGAGCGATCTGCGGCAAGGTGAGCCCTTTTTCGCGGGCCAACTCGCTGGCCCGTTCCAACCGTTCCACATTGGCAGCCGTACCATAGCACCGGATGCAGGGATCGTCCGAGTACGGCGGCGCGGTTTCGATGGCCGCCCGATCATAGCGCCCCGAGAAAAACCCTCCGGACAAACTCGACCAACACAACACGGGCATCTGCTGTTTCGTGTACCATTCCCGAGCCGCCTCCCCCCCGGGACCGCTAATGCTGATACATCCTGCCCAGGGCGCTTCCCGTTGTTCGGCGAGGCTGAAATGGGGACTGCTCGCCACCATGGGCGTCCATCCATGCTCCTGGGCCACCGCATTGGCCGCCTCGATCCGCTCATGACTCCAGTTGGACCCGCCCCACGCTTTGATACGTCCCGCCTGAATATGCTCGTTGACAGCCTCCACGATTTCCGCGACGGGTACATCCGGATTGTCCCGGTGTAGCAGGTACAGATCAATGTAGTCCGTACCGAGCCGTGCCAGCGAATCGTGCACATCCGAGGCGATATCAAAAGGGGTCACCCGGAGCCGATCGGCGTTGGGATGAGCGCCTTTGGTGATGATCACCGTCTCCTCCCGGATGCCCCGGTCGGCAATCCACGCCCCGAGCACCCGCTCCGAGTCGCCGGCGCCATAAACATGAGCTGTATCGAAGGTATTGCAGCCGGTTTGATAGACGGCGTCGAACAGAGCAAATCCCGCATCCCGATCCTCGCTGTTCAGCATAACCGCGCCCTGGATTAGGCGGGATACCCGTTTGCCGACCCCTACGATGTCTCCGTATTCCATATCTGCGCCCCTTAATTGGTTGGTTTTGTTTGGCGAAGTGTACCAAAATTGGGCGACACATAAAAACTAAGTGTCCCTTCAGAGCCATCCATATAAATATATGAATAACTAGATTACATAGTGTTTAATTATTTAGGAATAGACTTTTAAATCGGAGTGTTAATGAAGCTAAGCTAGTGGGAGGGGTCATGGGATCCCGCCATGGCATGCATAAGGGAAATCGGCGCCATGTACTTGGGAATGCCAGAGGAGACATTCCCGGTGTCGGACAACACGGACCGAGATGGGTCGGCTGCCGGTTGATGTGTCGTACATCGTTTTGCCATGAGTAGTCCATCTTCGTATCCGGCACACTGTGCTGGATGTCCATCCTTTTCCAAGGATAGCCATGGTTCCCGCAATGTCAAGGTGAACTTGGAGGCAAAACGATGACTAGTTCCAACCATAGGGGCCGGTGGGTCTGGCCCCTCATTGCAGTAGTGCTGGCTTTCGCCGTACTTGGATGCCCGCCCCGCGAGGTTTCCGTCACGGTAAGCCCGAAGACCGCAACCATCGAGGTCGGTCAAACGACCCAGCTTTCCGCCACATCCACCCGTACCGAATCCTTTTCGTGGTCGTCCAATAACACGGGTGTGGCCACAGTATCCAGCAATGGAGTCGTCACAGGTGTTGGTGTTGGGGAAGCCACCATCCGTGCAACGGGTCAAACCAGCCAACGAAGCGATACGGCGGTGATCACCGTGGAGCCGAGGGGCGACGCCCGGGTCTTTGAGGAGCACAATACCCAGATTAAACACATCAACGAATTGGGGGATACTTTGCCCCAGAATATCCGCGAGACGCTCATTGGGCTCCTCGAGGAATCCCGTCGCCATTATGCGGCAGGCCGCTACTGCGACTCCGGCGGGGTGTTAGATTGGTATCTCGATGAGACACAGGAGGTTCGCGAGACGCCCGAACACCAGTGGGTCGCCGAGGACCTGTTCAATCGCGGTCATCGACTGCTGGCCGATGTCATCCTCAGTTCGCCCCCCACGACGATATCAACAGGATGTCCCGAATTTGGAC
>PWNM01000049.1 GCA_003557825.1 Candidatus Hydrogenedentota bacterium
AGACACAGGAGCGCAAGAGCGTCGTCACGCTCGAAGAGCGGAACTACCCGCAGCTGACTCGTGGTCTCTCAGACGAGCCGACGACCGATGACGCGGAAGCAGCGCCGACCGTCCTCCTTGAGGGCATCGAACTTGCCTATACATTGCAGCCCGCCGATGGCCGCTTTTTCCACGCGCTGCATATCGCCGCCGCCGCCCTGTATCTCGATGGCTCCGACCCAGAGGACACGTCCTTTGATTTCATCACCGCCTTTTGGGCGGGGCCTCCGAGCGATATCGACCCCATGCCGTTTATCCCCCGCCATACGACCGTCAAGACACTCCGGCTCGATGCGGCCATGCCCGATTGGAGCCTGTCGCTTGGACAGGTGGGGCTCGACGCCTCTGTGGAGGCCCTTGACCAGATGGTCGTGATGCTTACCGGTGAAGCCATCGACGTTATGGGCGCCTCCGCGTGGACCGGTCCCCTGAGCGAAACCCCACGAGAAGGTCGCCTGCGGCTTCGAATCGAACACGACGGCACCCGGGTCACCGTTGCCTCCGACGAATTCTCTATTCCGGACCTGGCCCATGCCATCGGGTCGGGGACCATAGACTGGAACGACCGGGGTATCGAGATAGATGGATTTATTCAGACGCTCGAACTGCCCGGACCCCTCGCTGCGGCGCTGTTGGATCTTGTTTCTCCCGAGCGGGTGCGGTTCGACCGAATGTACATCGATGAACTGCGCGTTGCTGCGGTGATTATGGATGGCGGGCCGATGGCGTATACTTTCAATGGCGACGCTGCTATCGATGCCCTTCGCGTTGGACCCGACGACGCCCGGTATTACGAAGGCGACCTGTCCCTCAGCGGGGCCTTTGACGAATCGGGCGGTGAAGCAAGGCTTCAACTGGGCCGGGGGCAATCCATGATTGTCGACATCGCCGAAGGCTTCCCCGATGCGCCCGCCACGATTACCCTGGCCGATTGGAGCCGGGCCGACCTGATCGACGCCATTCCCACGGCCTACAGCGCCTATGTGGAACAAGTCCCCGCATTTGATGGCATCGTGTCGCTCGCCGCGACCGCCGTACGTGCCGAAGACCGCTGGTCCGGCAGCCTGGACGGAGCATTTCGCATGCCGGACGGCGTCCATCGGTTGGTTTTCGCCGCTCAGATGCCGCCTGCCGAGACCGTGGCTCCCATCGCCGTCGAAGGAGCATTGCACCTTCCCGATGCGGCGTCTCCGATTCGTATCACAGGCCAAGCGGAGCCTACCGGCGACGTTGAATTGCATCTCGCCATAGAAACGCTGCCTACGGACCGTCTGGCCCCGTGGCTTCCGCCGGATACGCTACCCCCCGGATATCACGCATTGGTTACTGGAGCCATTGTGCTGACTCGATCCGATGAGGCGTTTTTCGTGGACGCCGACCTTCAGAGCGCCGAAACGGTCCTTGCCGAAAGCGAACTGCTCGCCGATCAACCCATTCAGGCCCAGGGGCGACTGGGCCTTGCTTTTAACCCCACTCAGGTTGCCGGCCCGGAATTGGTCTTTGACGTAGGCGACTGGCTGCGGGGGACCGTGGCGGATTGGGCGTTGCAACCGGCCCCGTTGGACGTAACCGGTCGATTGGACGCCGCCGTCGACTTCTACTCGATTCCATCTACCATCCTCACCGGGGTTCTTGGCGAGGCTTGGCTGCGGGGACCCTTTCGCTACCATGATGGCATTTTTGAGACCGATATCGCCGTCGAAGGAGAAGGGCTGAGTTACGGGGCCTGGATGCCTCCTGGGGAAACCCGAATGGGCATGACCGCGTCGGTCGCCCTGGACACGACCCGGAAAAAGGCCGCCATTCAGAACCTCGTCGCCACCTGGAACGATGGGAGCCGCCTTACGAGCGAATCCTTCGAACTGCATCTGGAGCCAACCGCATTTTCCATGCCCTTTGCGCTTCAGACCGATCTGACGCCATTGGCCGACCTGGCCCTGATCAATGCCGTCACCGGCGGTGATGCGACAGGACGGGGAACATTGACCTACGCAGGGGAAGCGCTGCAGATCGATGCCCGAGCCACTATGCGCTCCGATACGCTGGCCGTATTGGACAATCTGTTCGCATTGGTGAATGTCGAAGGCGACGGACGCATGGCCTACGATGATGAAGGGCTGGACGGAGCGGGTACGTTCCGCGCCGATGAGGCCGCCGCCTTTGGGGGCGTGCTGCGGCCCATTCACGCCCAATGGGAGGCCACGGGCGACCGGATTCTGCTCCCATCCTTGGATGCCATGCTGTTTGGAGGCCGCCTAGTAGGAACGGCGGCGGTCGATATGCTGGGTGACGACCGCACGGGCAGCTTCGAGGCCCGCCTTGACCGACTCGACTTGGCCCGATTCACCCAGGAATACGAGCCCCCGGAAATTCGGTTGACCGGGACGGCGAGCGGAACCATTCGGGTGGATTGGAACGCCGAAGGCATTCAGGATCTCCACCTGGACCTGGCCGCCCCTGACGGATGTACCATCAACCGGGATCTCCTCGAGCGCCTGTTTGTGGCCCAGCTTACCCAGGGGCTCGAGGGCCAGCGACAATTCCGTATCATTCGCGAACAGGTGCTGGGAGAGGCCACCGATCGGCCCTTTGACAGCTTGGAGTTGACCCTCGATTGGGACGATGGACGGTACTACGGCATTTTGGTCCTGAAAAGCACCGCCCTGAATTTGACCCTCGACCTGCGCATCGACGCCGAGGCCGTGTCCGAGGTGATGCGACTGCGGCAGGACGCCCAACTCGAGGATCTCGCAGACATCCGGTTCCAATAGGTACAATGCAGTGAATAGACCACGCCGCTTCGGCGTCTAATGCAGCAGAACAGGAGGAACGTCCATGAGACCTATACTTGCGGCCCTAACGGCCATGATACTTCTGGTGGCAGTGGGATGCGCCATCACCACGCGCCATCAGATCGATGCCCATATCATCCTCGACATTCGCCATATCCAACAGCAGGCGGAAGGCATTGTCGATTATATCGACGGGCGCACCGATACGCTCCCGTCGATGGAAACATCCAACGCCAATAACGTCTCGTGGCGAGAGAATCTTCGGCGTACCTTATTCCCAGTGGCCCATGCCCAGCAGCAGTATCGCGACCAGTCGCCCCGCGTGACCGAACTCGCCAATCGCATGCGCGAACGCCGGCCCGAGATCAACGCGTACAAGGCCCAAGGGTATGTGGGCGAGGACAACCGGGGCTATCTCGTCATCCGCGACCACGATGATCTCCGCGACGAGGATCTGCGTGAGGAAGTGCAGGAAGCTGTTTCCGAAGAGAACAACGACCGCCGCAACCTCTACCGCGAGATTGTCCGCCTGAACCAGGACGCCAACGCCACCATGGGCGACGTCGAGCGCGTATTTGCCCAGACCTATTTGATGCGGGCCAATTCCGGCGAATACTTCCAGTTGCCCCCGCGAGGACGGGATTTCGACGCCTTTGCGAATTCAGCCAAAGGCCGGGCCCTCGACGAGGACGACCTGCGTCCCGGCGCATGGGTCCAGATTCCATAACGCTTCTCCTTGGTTGCTCCCGGCATGTTTACAATGTGCCGGGAGCCTCTATGTAAGGACCTTCCATGGCCTCTTCTCCTTCTATAGTATGGTTCCGTCAGGATCTGCGCCTGGACGACAACCCCGCAGTGAATGCCGCCATCGAACGGGGCGGACCGGTGATCCCGTTGTTCATCTGGGCCCCCGATGACGAGACCCCTTGGCAACCCGGGGCCGCCAGCCGGGTTTGGCTCCATGAATCCCTCGGTTCCCTGGCCGAGGATCTGCGCGCCGTTGGGAGTAGACTTATTTTGCGTATCGGCGAGTCTCAGGCGGTCCTCGATCAGCTTATTGCCGAGACCGGAGCCGAAGCGATCTACTGGAACCGCCGCTATGAACCGGTCGCCATCGCCCGCGATAAGACCATCAAAGCGACCCTGCGAAGCCGCGGTCTACTAGTTGAGACCTTCAACGGCAACCTCCTATTCGAGCCTTGGGAAATCGAAACCAACAACGGCGGTCCCTACAAGGTGTTCACGCCTTTCTGGAAGGCTTGTCAATCCCGACCCGAGCCGGAACCGCCCCGCCCCGTGCCGGAGACCATCGCTGCCCCCGAGTCGTGGCCCCAGGGAGAACCTCTCGAAGCCCTCGCCCTGCGACCCGACATCCCTTGGGACGAAGGCATTCGGGACGCATGGTTGCCGGGGGAAGACGGCGCGATGGATCGGCTGCACGGGTTCGCCCAGGAGGGCGCAGGCGACTATCCCGAGGATCGAGACCGGCCGGATCTCGAGGGCACGTCGCGCTTGTCGCCTCACCTCCATTTCGGCGAGGTCAGTCCCCGCCGGGTCTGGCATATGCTCAAAGCTGCCGCCTCGGGACAAGAGGCCGCCGTGGCCGATTATCTCCGGCAACTGGGCTGGCGTGAGTTTGCCCATCATCTGCTCTATCACTTCCCCGACACGACCGATGCGCCCCTACGACCTGAGTTCGCCGATTTCCCCTGGGCCGATGACGAGGGCGTCGTAAAGGCATGGCAGCGCGGCAAGACCGGGTATCCCATTGTCGATGCCGGCATGCGCGAGCTTTGGACTACCGGGTGGATGCACAACCGGGTCCGCATGATCGTGGCGTCCTTTTTGACCAAGGATCTGCTCATTCCGTGGCAGACGGGAGCCCGGTGGTTCTGGGATACGTTGGTCGACGCCGACCTGGCCAACAATACCCTTGGATGGCAATGGACCGCCGGATGCGGGGCCGACGCCGCGCCCTACTTCCGAATCTTCAACCCCGTACGGCAGGGGGAACGGTTCGATCCGGACGGCGCCTATGTCCGCCAATGGGTTCTCGAACTCGACGGACTTCCTGCGAAATGGATCCACAGGCCCTGGGAGGCCCCGGCCGATGTCCTGAAGGAAGCTCGAATCGATCTAGGGAAAACCTATCCCCAGCCCATCGTCGACCATGCCGAGGCCCGTGACCGGGCCCTTCAAGCCTACGAGCGCATCAAAAAGTCATAAACTCCATGGGATAGGGCGTCTTACGTTGCCGCCAGTTCCTCCGTTGGCAGTCGGTGGCGCCACGGGTCGTTCGTCGCCTCCATGTGCTTCCAAAGGCGGCGAAGCAGATCCCGTCGCACATCGGCATAAGCCGGGTCTTCGGCCAGATTGATTTCCTCGCCCGGATCGTCCTTGCGGTTGTACAAGGCCATGGGCCGTCCTTCGGGCAGCGTGTCCCGGTCGGGCGAACCTTGGTAATGGATCCACAGCTTCCAATCGTGGGTGGCAATCATCCGGCGGACGGCGATGGCTTCCGGGTGGGTGGCCTCGCAGAACGCGGGCCGTTCCAGGTCCTCCTCGCCTTCAATGTAGGGCCGAAGGCTTCGCCCTTCGCACTGCTCGGGGATGGGCAAGCCCGCATAATCAAGGATGGTCGGCATCACATCGACGCCGTTGGCCATGGTCTGCACCCGCCGACCGGCAGGAATCCCTTTGGGCCAGTGCATTATCAGCGGTACCCGGACAATCTCGTCGTAGAACGCCCAAATGGCCTTGCCGCCCGCCGTTTGGTGCGCCCCGCACATGTCGCCGTGGTCTGCCGTGAACACAATGAGCGTATCTTCGAACTGGTCCGTTTCTTCGAGCCAAGCGATCAGCCGCCCAATCTGGTCGTCAATCTTCCGGATCATGGCGCAATAGCACCGCAGATATTCCCGAATGCCTCTTTCGCCCATCAGTTCCATCATGGTATCGTAGGATCGGCACGACGGATCGTTGGCATAGACTTCCGGGCGATGGGTGTTGCTCGGAAGCTCCAGCGCCTCGGGGTCAACGGCGTCGTAATAGGGATTTTGAATCAGATGGGGGCCGTGAGGGCCCGGGTCCGACCAGGTCACCATGAACGGCCCTTCCCCATCAGCCATATCGTCCAGGGCGCACTCGGTGATATGGGTGGTGACATTCGTCTCTAACGGAATCGAGTACCGTCCGGCCCGGTAAGGCAGTCCGGTCTCGCGAAACGCATCCATACCGGGGATGGCATAGACCGGCCAATCGCCCGGCTCGGTCCAGCTTCCCGCGGGCAGGTCCAAGGGCACGGGATTCTCCCGCAACCAATCCCGCAGCGCCAGGTGATGGTCTCGTGGAAATGGATGGGGATGATCATCTTCCCGATAGCACGGATGCCGTCGTTCGTCGCCAATGTGCCATTTCCCGCGATGATAGGTCCGGAAACCGGC
>PWNM01000175.1 GCA_003557825.1 Candidatus Hydrogenedentota bacterium
AAGTCGGCTCCGGCGGCCTTGGCAGCTTCCTGCTGCTCGGCCTGTTTACAGAATACGGCGACGCGTACGGGTTTCCCGGTACCATGGGGGAGGGACACGGAACCACGAACCATCTGATCCGCATGACGGGGATCTACCCCCAGTTTGAACGCCAATTCGACGGTCTCATCAAACTTTGCCGTCGCACATTCCTTGACAAGCTCGGCTGCCTCCTCGAGGGGTATGTTCTGCTTGTCCTGCACTTTTGTCCGCAATTCGCGAACACGCTTGCTCAGTTTCGGCATGGCCGATCCTCCTGTGGTTGTTCGGGCGTTACTGCCCTCCCACGATACAACGGGCTGCCATTGGCAGCCCGCACATAAAACTCGTTAACCGGGGGTTCCGGTTATTTTTCGACCAGAATCCCCATGCTGCGGGCTGTCCCCGCGATCATCCGGGTAGCTGCCTCGATATCCGCCGCGTTGAGATCCTCTTTTTTCAACTCGGCGATTTCCTGGGCCTGGGACCATTTGATGGACCCGACTTTTGTCTTGTTGGGCTCGCCCGAGGCCTTGGCCAATTTGGCTGCCCGCTTGATAAGCACAGGAGCGGGAGGGCTCTTGGTGATGAACGTGAAACTCCGGTCTTCATAGACCGTGATCACCACGGGAATTATCAAACCCTGTTGTTCTTTTGTCCGCTCGTTGAACTGCTTGCAGAAATCCATGATTTGCACGCCGTGCTGCCCCAATGCGGGACCCACCGGCGGCGCGGGATTGGCCTGCCCTGCCGGGCACTGCAGCTTAATCTGAGCTGTGACTCGCTTCTTACCCTTTGCCATGAAACCGTCGCTCCACCTTGTGTCGTATTAGAACATCCGACCGGTCAGATCTTCTCAACCTGCCAGAACTCCACCTCTACGCTGGTTAACCGTTCAAAAATCTCGACCATGACCTTGAGTGTACCTCGGTCGACATTGATCTCATCAATATTGCCGAGGAAATTCGCAAAGGGCCCATCAATAATTTTGACCCGTTCGCCTTCTTCGAACCGTACCTTTGGCTTCGGCCGGTCATGCTCGGCTTCCGTTTCTTCAAGAATCGCCTGCACTTCCGAATCCTCGAGCGGTACCGGCGCATTACGCGACCCGATGAATCCGCTGACGCCTGGCGTTTCTTTGATGAGATGCCAAAGATCGGCGTTTTGCTCGGGATGCGGCGGAAGCTGGACCAGCACGTAACCGGGAAAAAATTTCCGTTTCGAGATTTTCTTCTCGCCCGATTTGATCTCGGCCACTTCTTCCATGGGAACCAGGATCTCGCCGAACAAATCGCTAAGGCCGGCCTGCTCGGCATTGGCCATCAGGTTCTTCTTAACATTGCCCTCCTGGCCGGAATAGGCATGTATAGCATACCAGCGCCGTTTGATTCCGTCGTCCTGTTTGGCGGGAGCGGGAATTTCATCCGTCGGCTCCCCCTCATCAGGCGGCGCGTCCGCTTCTACCTCGGACTCCGATGCATCATCGGCCTGGGGCAGTTTTTCGTTGTTATGGTCCTGCGCTTCGTTCGAAGCATCGTCTTGGGACACCGTATTTTACCTCACCCAAGTAAGTCCAAAAGAGCCAAAATGACCCGCTGAAACACCCAGTCATACACAAAACAAACGGTCGCAAGTACTACCAACATAAACAGTACTACTTGTGTGGACGATTTGATGTCTTCCCATGAAGGCCACGACACCTTGCCCAGTTCGACCTGAATCTCTTCGATGAATTCTTTTACCCGTGCGACAATGCCCGGTTGTTCGGCCGTTGTGCTCGCTTGCTTTGCCATGCCGATCCTCTTGGCGCATGCTCATGCTGCGCTGGCTGAATGACACCGTTGAAAATGGCAGGACTGGAGGGACTCGAACCCCCAACCTTCGGCTTTGGAGGCCGCTGCTCTAGCCGATTGAGCTACAGTCCTGCATTTTTGATTATGGCCGCCCATGGGGACGAGCAACCATCCTATATTCTAGCAGCTTTCGCTAACGTAGGGCTACTCGATAATCTTGGTCACAACGCCCGCGCCGACCGTCCGGCCGCCTTCGCGAATCGCGAACCGCAGCCCTTCTTGCATGGCGATGGGCATTATCAGCTCGGCGCTGATCGTCACGTTGTCGCCCGGCATCACCATCTCGACGCCTTCCGGCAAATCCAATGCGCCCGTGACGTCCGTCGTGCGGAAGTAGAATTGCGGCCGGTAGCCGTTGAAGAACGGCGTATGACGTCCGCCTTCCTCTTTCTTCAGCACGTATACTTCGCCCTCGAATTTCGTATGGGGCGTAATGCTCTTCGGCTTCGCCACTACCATGCCCCGCTCGACGTCTTTACGCTCGACCCCGCGCAACAACAACCCTACGTTGTCGCCCGCCTGGCCGTCGTCCAGCATCTTGCGGAACATCTCCACGCCCGTCACCGTCGTGTCCATCGGCTTCTCGCGAATACCAACCAACTCGACCTTGTCGTTGACGTGAATGACGCCTTGCTCGATTCGGCCCGTGACCACCGTGCCCCGGCCCGTGATCGTGAACACGTCTTCGATGGGCATCAGGAAGTCGCGGTCCAACGCCCGTTCCGGCGTCGGGATGTAGTCGTCCACCGCCTGCATCAGCTCGAGAATCGCGTTCTTGCCAATCTCGGGCTCCCGGTCTTCCATCGCCGCAAGCGCCGAACCCCGGATGATCGGAATGTCGTCGCCTGGGAAATCGTAGGAACTCAGCAGCTCGCGCAACTCGAGTTCGACCAGGTCCAGCAACTCGGGGTCGTCGACCATGTCGACTTTATTCAAAAACACCACGATGGCCGGCACGTTCACCTGACGGGCCAGCAAGATATGCTCGCGCGTCTGGGCCATAGGACCGTCGTCGGCCGCCACCACCAAAACCGCGCCGTCCATCTGCGCCGCGCCGGTGATCATGTTCTTGATATAGTCCGCGTGACCCGGGCAATCCACGTGCGCATAGTGCCGGTTTTCCGTCTGATACTCCACGTGGGCAATCGAAATCGTGATGCCCCGTTCTTTCTCTTCGGGAGCCTTGTCGATCTGGGCGAAATCAACCTTCGTTGCGCCGCCCGTCTCTGCAAGCACTGTCGTAATGGCGCTCGTCAACGTCGTCTTACCATGGTCCACGTGACCAACCGTACCAATGTTGACGTGCGGCTTTGTCCGCTCAAATTTTGCTTTGGCCATGGGTGTTTCTCCTTCACCAACGCCTGAGTAGCCTCAATGTATACGCTGTTGTTTGCGTGACCCGGCACACAGTATGGCCGCGTCCCTCGCCAGCGGAGTTTGTACCATTACGCACTCCGCATGTTGTTATCTAGAACCTAAAGGAGCTACCAGTACGCTCCATAATTTCGTTGGCAATGTTGCGCGGCACTTGCTCGTAGCACGCAAATTCCATACTGTACGATGCCCGTCCTTGTGTACGGGATCGGATATCGTTGGCGTATCCGAACATCTCCGCAAGGGGAGCCAAGCCGTGCAATTTCCGGACCGTGCCCTGCAACTCCATGTTCTCAAGCCGGCCACGTCGTCCGTTCAAATCGTTGATCACTTCGCCCGTATATTCATCGGGACAAACCACCTCGATGCGCATTACCGGCTCAAGCAAGACGGGCGACGCTTTTGGAGCAGCCTCTTTCACCGCCATCGAACCGGCCGTTAAAAATGCCATCTCCGACGAGTCTACCTCGTGATAGGAGCCGTAGGTTAGCGTAACCTTCGTGTCCACCATTGGGTAACCGGCGATAATGCCGCTCTCAAGGGCTTGTTTCGCGCCCCGTTCCACCGAGGGAATGTATTCCTTGGGAATAACACCGCCAACGGTCTTGTCTTCAAACACAAAGTCTTCACCGGGTTCGGCCGGCCCCAGGGTTAGCACCACATGGGCATATTGGCCTCGTCCACCGGTCTGACGAACGAATTTTACTTCTACCTCGGCATCCTGCCGGACGGACTCGCGATAGGCTACCATGGGTCTGCCGACATTGCCTGCCACTCGGAACTCGCGCAGCATCCTGTCGATAATAATCTCGAGATGAAGCTCGCCCATTCCGGCGATAATCGTCTGCCCCGTTTCCTCGTCCGTCCGAATGCGGAAAGTCGGATCCTCTTCGCTGAGCTTGACAAGCGCGTCGGACAGTTTATCCTGATCCGCCTTGGACTTCGGTTCAATGGCCACGTGGACCACCGGCTCCGGAAACGTGAGAGGCATCAACGCTATTGGATGCTTCGGTTCGCAGAACGTGTCGCCTGTGGATACCGTCTTGGCTCCAATAACCGCGCCAATATCTCCGGCACGCAATTCGTCCAGCTCGATCCGTTCATCGGCATGCATCTCCAGCAAACGTCCAAGCCGTTCTTTACGACCGGTGCGCGAATTCAAAACCGTCCCGCCCGCCTTAATCGTTCCCGAGTACACCCGGACGAAGGTCAATCGCCCTACATGGGGATCGGTCAAAATCTTAAAGGCCAAACACGAAAACGGCGCATCGTCCGATGGTTCGCGAATGAGCTCCTTATCCGGATCGTTCGGCTCGCTCCCCTTTACCCGACCAACATCAACAGGCGATGGAAGATAGTCAAGAATTGCGTCGAGTAAGAGCCGCGTTCCCTTGTTTTTCAGGCCCGTGCCGCACATGACAGGGCAAATCTTGTTCTGAAGCGTTCCCGTGCGTAGCGCGTTCACCAATTCCTCATCCGTGACAGGCTCTTCGTTAATATATTTTTCCATCACGGTATCGTCAAACTCGGCGGCGGCCTCAATCACATCGTGGCGACCTTGCGCAGCCTGTTCACGGAATTCTTCGGGAATTTCCGATACGAGCATCTCCGCATCGATCCCTTCGCCCTTCCATTCCACAAGGCGCATGCGCACCAAGTCAACGATGCCGCGAAACGAATCTTCCTGGCCAACCGGGAACTGTAAGCATACCGTATGCGTCCCGAGTCGTTCGCGCATCGATTGAACCGCACGATCGAAATCGGCTCCAATTCGGTCCATTTTGTTGATGAACGCAATCCGGGGTACGCCATAATTGTCGGCCTGATGCCATACGGTCTCGGATTGGGGTTGAACACCTGCAACCGCGCAAAATACGGCAACTGCGCCATCGAGTACCCGCAAGGACCGTTCTACTTCGGCCGTGAAATCTACGTGGCCCGGCGTATCGATGATGTTGATACGAGAGTCTTTCCATTCGCACGCGACGGCAGCCGAGGTAATCGTAATACCCCGTTCCCGTTCCTGGGCCATGTAATCGGTCGTAGTGGTACCATCATGGGTCTCGCCGACGCGATGGATACGGCCCGAATAGTACAGAAGCCGTTCCGTTACGGTCGTCTTGCCGGCATCAATATGGGCCATGACTCCAATGTTTCGAGTCTTTTCAAGCGGAAAACGTCGTGGCAAGGGTCGTTCTACCTTTCCGTGGCCTATAACAACACAGCCAATGCGCACCGGAACGCAAAGACGATTCCTGGAATCGTGGTTGTGCGCCCGTCTGCACGTTGCTTATGGTGTAATTGCTGCTGTGTTGTCATGATCTTTCGCGACGCTCTCGAATCCGCTTGTCGCCCCGCATGAGCGGAACCCGCTGATTCAACTTTTTCCGGCGCGCAGGCCGGTTTTGCGTAAAAATGTAATGCTATGTGTATTTCATCTGGACCGGGCAGTTCGTTTACGCCGGCCAGCCTATCTTATGCTGTAGGTATATTTCGCCTCGGAAGGCTCTAGAAGCGCAAGTGGGCAAAGGCTTTGTTCGCCTCGGCCATGCGATGCGTGTCCTCGCGTCGTTTGATCGTCGCGCCTTGCCGCGAATGGCAATCCATTAATTCGCCGGCCAAACGTTGGGACATGCTTTTTTCGCCGCGCTTCCGCGAGAACTCGATAATCCATCGAAACGCCAACGCTTGCTGGGTTGCCGAGGGAACCTCGACCGGAACCTGGTACGTAGCGCCACCAACCCGCCGCGATTTCACCTGAAGTAAAGGTTTCGCATTGTCCAGCGCACTCTCAAAAATCTGAATTGGGTCTTCGTTGGGCATCTTCTCTTTGATGATGTCCAGCGCCCCATACACGATACTCTCGGCGGTACTCTTTTTCCCCGAGACCATCACGGCATTGATAAACCGCGTGAGTATGGTATTCTTAAATTTGGGATCCGGGAGCGTCTGGCGTTTCGGAATTTCACGACGTCGGGCCATGGATCTTCTTCTCCTTTACTTCGCCTTGGGTTTCTTGAC
>PWNM01000489.1 GCA_003557825.1 Candidatus Hydrogenedentota bacterium
CGGTACGAAGTGCCGTTCACCGAGTGCTCGATCGAGCGCGATCCGCAATGCCGCGCCGAGTTCGACGCGCTGCGCGTCTTCGGCACCCCGGTCATCGTAGTCCGTGACCTGCCGATCCTCGGCTTCGATCCCGACCGCCTGCTGGAGCACCTGCAGGCAGCCCGTTGACCCGCTCCGACACGGCTTTCCGCCGACACCGACACGGGTCGGACCAAGCCAAGCCATTGAAAAATAGATAAACAGCTTCAAAAAGCGGGTGATTTTTCGCCTTATTCGTCTGCTTTCGGCCCCGGAACCGCCCCGCGAGGGCAATTTTTCCCGGTTCTTCGTCGCACCACGGGCAGTCGACCGCATCAACACCCTTCCAACGCATCACGCTCGAGTTGCGGATTCAGTACCGGGAGATCATTCCGGTGAACGTTGGGGACCAGGAAACGGTGAATTGAAGTGAAGCCATCCCCTTTGGATCGAACCAATCCAAGCCTCTGTTTTTAAGCGCAAACACACAAAAAAGTCCTCGCTCGATGCCGAATTCGAAGCCCTGTACTCACACGCCGGCCGCCCTTCGATTCCCCCAGAGTACCTGCTGCGCGCCACGCTGCTGCAGATCCTGTACTCGGTGCTCCCCGCGCATCGTCGCTCCGTCTCCTATCGGGACACTCCGCCTATGATCGCGAATGGCGGGGGTTTTTCAACAGCCTGTTAGCGACGAACTCCAACTCGGAAAAGCCCATCTGGTTCTTGCACTTGCCTCGGGATTGCCTAGCCTTCATTATCCCATGGGCACCCGGTGGAAGCATCCGCTTGACCGCTGCATGGAGAAATTGAATCAGCGCTTCTTCAAAGACCACGATTCTAGGATTGGTCAAATTTATGGCCGAATAAAACACACTTTATGACGATCCGGCGGTTCCCGGCGACCCTTTCTTGACAAATCTGGCACTTGAACCACTCTTCTCAAGCGCACGGTCCGTGATGCCAACAGCGGCTTTCGACTGACGGGCTCATGCGTCCCACGTGCCCCGGACCGGAGCAAGCCACTATGCTGGCAAATCAATACGCTGATCACCATGAACAACTTGTTGATTTGCGTGCCACCTGCAACCACCCGATTTCGCTTCTGTACAGTGAGATCTTTAGCGCCAGTTTGCATACGGCCAGTATTAATGATGGCCGGATACAGCCCCACTTTCCCATTAGCCGTTCTCCTTTCTACCAAGCCGTCCAGGCCGGGCTTGCAGCGGCGGAAAACAGGGTCGATACCGCCAGAATTTCGGAATGCCTTCGCCAATTTTACGACGCGTTCCAACCCGCTACCATTGATGCGTGGTTTGGCTTGAATTCGCAAAACCCAGTCTTATTAACGCAGCCACCATGGTCTGCCATTTTCCCGTGGCGCGCCCGTAGTCTCGACGCCTATGGCACGTTGGTTGCTGATGCCGCGTGTCGGGAAATGGGCGTCTACAATAATGCCGGTGTTGATCCCGGTGTGTTTTGGGGCAAGTGCGGCCCCGTCTTGCCTGCGGTTATTGATAACGAGACTCATCGACTGACGTTACTGGTGGATAGCATTCGCAGCCATGGATATCAACGCAGCAATGAAGAGGATAGCGACATCGTCGCTACCGCTTTGGTCAATGACGATCATGCTTGGGTATGGATCGTAACTAGCGGATATCATCGCGCATGCGTGCTGGCCGCATTAGGCTACACAGAAGTTACGGTTAGAATTAATAAGGTGGTTATAAGAAACCAGTGGAAATTCTGGCCTCAGTTGCTGGACGGGTTATATACCGAAACCGAGGCCTTAACCATATTCGATAATATATTTGCCGGTATCGGCAGAAAATAAGGGCGCACATGAAAGCCAACAAACATTTCCCCTATCACCGACCTCCCAATAGATTTCTGGCCGCGGACGACGCCCGAATCAAAAAATATCAGGAGGATGCCCGATTCGCGTTTATGATAACCCAGGTCGATTTCACACGGAATCGCTTGTTGGATATCGGCTGCAATACGGGTTTTTTTCTGTTCGAAGCGCTGGATCATGGCGCCGCCTCGGCCGTGGGCTATGAAGGGGCACCGCAGACCCAGGAATTAATGGCGCACTACATCGAACTCGCCGAGGCACCAATTACTTTGCAGCGCCATTATTACGATTTCCGTTTTTCGGACGCCGACCGCTATGATGTTGTCTTCCTGCTAAACGTGGTCCACCACTTCGGTGACGACTATGGCAATCCAGAGACCGATCTAGCCAGTGCAAAGCAGAAAATGCTCGATAACATCAACGTCTTGGCAAGCCATTGCCAAACCTTGATTTTTCAGATGGGGTTCAACTGGCATGGGGATATCACGAAACCGATCTTCTCCCATGGAACCAAGGCCGAGATGATCGCGTTCATCCGTAGCGGGACTCACGGTTTTTGGAAAGAACGAGCCATCGGCGTCGCTGACAAGGACTCCGAAGGGAATGTTTCTTATCATTTACTGGATGAGGCGAATATCCTGCGCCGGGATGATCTAGGTGAGTTTCTCAACCGGCCAATTTTTATCATGGATTCGGTAGGGATTCTGTAAGCATTCGAAATCGAATGGGACGGTGCCACACGCAGAGCTGTGATTCCGGCGCTTCCGCCGGCCGCGCCGCCCCCATTACTATATCTCCGTTGACTCGAAGGCGGCATCCATGCCGCCGCCGCCCAGCAAGAGGAAGAACAACTCCGCGTCTCGCGATAACCATACCGGCAACCACCCATTGGCGCGAACCTTGATTAAACGCTCCTCGTCACACTTAGTGGAATCCGGTGAGTTGCTGAGCCATGCTTGGGTGGGCAATCCAGAGAGGAGCGACGGCATGCGGGGCGACGAGGTTCTGCTGTTGGGGATCGGCACCAACCACCGTGGCAGTTGGTGGATCAGCACCTGGACCATCGACCTAGTCGCATGACCTGCACCTGCAGGTGG
This sequence comes from Candidatus Hydrogenedentota bacterium, assembly GCA_003557825.1. GTDB lineage: Bacteria > Hydrogenedentota > Hydrogenedentia > Hydrogenedentales > SLHB01 > PWNM01. Next base: position 2,971 of record PWNM01000489.1, read on the forward strand.
AAGGCGGACGCGGTGGCCGCTACGCGTGTCCGGTAAGTGTCCCGTCAAATACATTCTTCCGGCGCCACCGCCGCAGGCTACCGACGGAGAACCCTTGCTATGCACAGCACACACCCTGAGTCAGACCGGTACGCGGCCAATCTGACACTACTCTCTCCCGCTCGTTCCGACTGCGCTTGCGCCAACCTATGCTGCCTCTCCTCGCCAAACGGACCGGCCATGATGATTGGACTCGCGACGGGCAAGCGGAAGAATGTATTTGGCGGGACATACGTTGATAGCCTCGAACATCGTTCGGGTCAGGTCATTCGTCTCCAGCAGCCGCCGGAAGTGAAGCAGCGTCGTGGCATCCGGAGCCCCCTCCCGGCTCAGGTCGATCCCGACAAAGGTCCCGATCGACTGGCTGTCGTACACGGCGTCCTCAGCGGCCTCGTCGGCCAGTCCGAAGTGCTGCTGGGCGATGTACATACGCAGCATGCGCTCGATCGCGATCGGGTACCGGCCCCGCTTGCCCTTCGGGTAGAACGGTTCGACTTGTTCGACCAGCAGCGCCAAAGGTGTCGCCGCTTCGATCTCGTCCAGAAAGCGCTCCCGGCGCTGCCGCTTCTTCTTGGCGGCGAATTCCAACTTGGCAACGCGATTCTGGCTCATGCACTTGCCTCCGGCTTGCCTGGCCGCCAATATCCCTTGGACACCCGGCGCACGCATCCGCTTGAACGTGCGTGGCGAATGCAAACCACCCCTTCCTTACTAACCCGGCCATTGCAATTACCTCTTCCGAGCCTCCATAGTCAAGGCGCTAAGAGGTTGCGAAGCGGGTTTATCAACAGCCGATCTGGTAGTAGTTCGCCCAACCTGGGGCCTTTTCGCAAAGCGGCATAAGCGACTCGGTCCCGACGATCGACCGGATCGAAGATCGCTCTGGTTCGGAGCCTTCGGAACGATTTTAAACGGGAGAGAGAGTCAATGAAACTCGCGTTGATGCAACCATATTTTTTTCCCTTTTTAGGCCATTTCGATTTGCTGAATCTCGTGGATGAATGGATCGTATTCGATACAGCCCAATATATGAGGTCACACTGGATGAACCGCAACCGGATTCTGCACCCTGCCGGTGGCTGGCAATATATTACAGTACCCGTCAAAAAGCATCCCACGAACACTCCCGGAAATAAGGTAGAAATCGCAATGGAGATCGATTGGCGAAAGCGTATTCTACGAATGCTACAGCACTATCGTAACAGGGCACCTTATTATCGGGAGGTCATGGATTTCGTGGAAGAATGCTTTGCAGACGTTAGCCCAAATCTGTCGGAAACGAACGTCCGTACACTGGAAAAGACTCGGCAGAGGCTGGGTATCGTAACGCCAATACGTGTTCTATCAAGGATGGATCTTCAGCTGGGATCCAGCTTAAGACCAGGGGACTGGGGTTTTGAAATCTCGCGTGCACTGGGCGCGCGAGAATACGTCAATCCCATTGGCGGCGCTGTACTCTTCGATAGAGATCGGTTCGAGAAACATGGAATTAAACTCTCGATACAGAATTTCGCCACCATGACGTACGATTGCCGGCCCTATCGGTTTGAACCGGACTTATCCATTATTGACGTGATGATGTGGAATCAGCCGGAGAGAATCAAGCATTACCTGGACACATGGAGGGAAGCACTCCCCAGTGGGTCATGCGGGTAATTAGGTAACGATTTTGTGCCCCCTCGGTGGCGCCGGTGATGGCGGCGGCATCCTTGGTCCAACGAAGGGGTTTGGCCAAGTCATTTTTGTTAACCTACAGCAACCGCTCAATCTTGCGCTTGAATTCCGTAACACTAGTGAATACCCCGCGGCATAAGGATCGCCGCTCCAGTTGTTAAAACCAGCCCACCAATGCATTCAGCCAAGAGGAACTCTTGGGCGTGAAGTGAAAGCGAGCATCCGGTTTCGCCCCTGCCATTTTGGAACTCGGGCGTTTTGTGCGCACTTAGGTTGTCCAGAATTATGTGCAACTCCTGATCCCGCGGGGTCTTGCAGCGTACCTCTTTCATGACGGCCAAAAACCGGCTGCCACAGGCCTTGGGCCGGACCGTGCCGATGATGGACCCGATGAGGATGTAGGTAAGTCCCGCCAAATACATTCCTCCGTTGGTCCGTCGCGAGTCCGACCATCATGGCCGGTCCTTTTGGCGAGGAGAGGCAACATAGGTTGGCGGCAGCGCAGTCGGAACGAGTGGGAGAGATTGGTGGCAGATTGGCCGCGTAGGGGTCTGACCCAGAACGTGTCCTCTGGATAGCAAGGTTTCTCCTTCGGCAGCCTACAGCGGTGGCGCAGGAACTTTTAGGGAGACGACAGAGGACCACAAATAGCAAGTCTTTTCAACGCTTTTCCAATACAGCGTCGAACCGGTAATAGGCCGTATACAAACCTTCGGGCTGACACAGCCTCTTCATAGACCAACCAGACTCTTCAGCGAGAGCTCTTATTTCCGTTTCCAGCCACCACCGCCCGAGATGAGGCTTGCGTTCTTCCTCACGCGACAAGAAATACTCATATTTTTTCTCAGTATCATAAAAATTTCTTAGTCGTTCTTGATCGGGTATACCTCCGACAAAGAACCGCGCACCACTAGAAACTGATCCAAGGCGAGCCAAAAGGGTCGAAACCTGCTTGTTTGTCAAATGCTGAAGCACTTCATACATTGAAAAATGTTTTGTGCTAGACAGCAACCCTGAGTCCACATCCAGTATACTTGAATGTATGTACATAATATTATCGGCGGAATGGTGACATTTTGCATATGACAACAGCCCCTCAGCAAAGTCAACACCCCACACAGAACTTGCGTTTTTGGCCAATCGTGCTGTCAACAACCCATTGCCGCATCCTAAATCAAGCAATTTATCCTTTTTAGTAAGCGAAAGCGCTTCGACGATTTGGGAGATAATTAATTCAATTTGCTGACCCGACACCTCCAAACCATTGATAGTTTTCCCGACCTGCTTCAATGGTGAGCACGGATTCGCTTCTGCAGATCGCTCATAATGTAAGCGCCAATAATTAGACATAGTGAAACCCCCTCACTGAGAGCACGCCAAGATTTTCATTAATACAATTTCCGCGGGCAGATCGATCGCATCACATCGATAGATCAATGGCGTACAGGCTACGTACAAACTGTTCCTTTCTCTGCAGACAATCCAGCTATCTACGCATTCATTAGTTGGCATCTTGAGGAAAACGCTGCACGAGCATGACGAAATCAGTCGGTTACCGGCGGGCCGACTGTGCTGCGCA
>PWNM01000412.1 GCA_003557825.1 Candidatus Hydrogenedentota bacterium
AGGGGCGAAGGCCTCGGTTGGCCAATAACTCACCCAACCATCGAATTCATCGTTGGGCAGCCAGTAGACCAGGTCCGAGGTTTGATCCCCGAAGGCCACAATCCCCCAGACCGAATCGGGGTCTATTGGTGCATCGGCTCGAAGCCGAATGGCCAACTCGGAGTCCATCGGGGCCTTTACCACGCCGTCGGCCAGTTCGAATGACGGTATCACCGGTTCATAGGCCGTGCGATAAGCTTTGGCTCGGGTTGCGGCAGAAGAACCGGCGAAGCCGGAAGCCGGCCCTTGTCTCTCGCCGATCTTACACCCGTTATCCACCGACACCCAGTAATAGTACTGTCCGGCGCTTGCCGATCGGGCATTGCCAGGACACCCGATGCCCGGTGGTTCTGCTTTGGCTATCGAGTAATCGTCGAAGGTGGTCTGGGGCCACGCGCCGATAAAACTCGCTGCCTCTTCATCGGGCGACTCGCCTCGGTAAACGCGGTATTTCACCGCGCCCTCGACAGGACTATAGGTGATCCGAATGCGGTCAGAGAAATCGCCGTGAGTTGCCTGCACCTCGCTCGGCGGATCCGGAACCGGGCAGAACGGGACCAAAGTGATGGTCGTGGTCCGTTGGGCGCTCAAGGGCGGTCTGCCGGTATCTTCGGCATTGAAGGTCGCGCGGTAGGTTCCCGGGGCTGATTCGCTGGTATCCCACCGAAAAAATCCTGTCACGGGATCGATGGAGTAATCCGTCACATACTGTCCGCCGGCTTGGGCCATCAACGACACCGAGTAGGTCAACGCTCCCCCATCAGGATCGGTGGCTTCCACTTGATAGGTGATTTCCTCGGTTACCTCTCCCTCAAGTGAAGGAATCGGTTGCATAGTGGGCGGTTGATTCTGAATAATAACTATCGGACTTTCGTGCCAGCGGCTCCATTCCTCGCCGTTGTTGACCCGGATCTCAGCAAACCAGACTTCGCTGCCGGTCGTGGCTTCGGGTGGAAGCTCCGTTCGATTATTCCATTGCGTCTGCCGCTCCCCGTCTCGGTACCACCGGATCTGCCGCGTATCCTCGGGCAGCTGGCGAGGATCTGAGTAGGTGTAGGTCAAACGTATCGATGCATTCGAAGTCGGATTGCTTGGGCTCAGTTGCAGATTGCGAACCCTCGGCCGGGTCCCAGACGGATCAACCGTCAACACAACCCGCCGCATGGCCACCTGACCATTGGTCTCGTTTCGGAACAATACCATCGCCGTGTGTTCGCCGGCAGCAAGATTTGCGGCCGCCTGGTTCAGGCTCAGCGTCACATTGGTTGAGCCGCCGGCATTGACGGTGCCGCTTGTACCGGGAGCCGCATCGAGCCACGTAGGCAAGCCGCCGACCGTCCAGTCAAATTGGCCGTCTGTACTCGAAAGCGTATAGGCCTGGGAGCTTGGTGAGAACGTCCCCCCCTCGACCCCCGAACTTGTAAAATCCGTGTCCGGCGTTACCGACCAGTCGGTCAATTCTTCCCTTCGGTGGCCGAAGATCCGCATGGACCAGCTGTTCAGCGTTCCCACATCCAGCGGTTGGCGATCGCTTACGCGAAGGGTCCAATCTCCGTTGGGATCCTCTCCCCAGTGGGCCACTGTAACGAAACTGAAGCTTAGATTCGGGGTACTATTGTCTGGCCGTTCCCTGCCCAGTATGGACGTCATACCCGAGGGAGAAATCAATTCTACGCGCAAATCTCCTTGCCATGTGTGCTCGATGTCGACCGTGACCTCGACATGCTCGATAAAAAAGCCGTCTGGATCGTCAATGGTCACCGAGTCGGTGACGCCTTCGGGATCGTTGTCCGGAATCTCGAGCTCGGGAGTCTGTATCGGCGAGGAAAGGGGTTCCGCCTCTTCGGGCACGTTCACCCAGGAGGCTGCCGCCAAGGTCGCTGCTGCGGCATCGACCATCCCATAACCATAATCATGGCTGAACCATCGGCCCGAACCATTTTGAGCCCATCCAGGGTGGTTGGAGTCGTTTTTCCGCGAGCTATCCACGAGGATGTGTTGTACGTCCCGCCACGTGAGATCGGGGTTGACGTCAAGCATGAGCGCAACCACGCCGGCGGCGACAGGAGTAGAGGCGGAAGTCCCTCTGAAGGAATGATAGTAATCCCCTGCGACATATCCCGCGCCGCCCGTGCGGTCCGTCGTTGAGACCTCGTCTCCGGGCGCAGTGACCAGAACGCAAGACCCAGGTTCGCTATACCAAGCGTAGGTCCCATCGGCTTCAACGCTGGCTACCGCGATGGTATACCGGCTATTGGTATAACCGTCGTAGTTGGACCAGTCGCCGAAATCACGGCCGTTGCCTGCGGCCCACAAATAAACAATGCCGTTGCCGTCGCGGCCTTGTTGGACGCCGTTCCGAATCGCATCTTCGATGGGGCCGGTGATGGGATCCGTAGTAAGAAACATATCCGGCGGTCCCCAGGAATTGGTGTTGACATGAGCGCGATTTTCCGGCTCCGCCACGAATCCTTGGTGTCCGATGGCGCCTACGATTTGGTTAGAGGACAACGAACCGCCGATGAGGCGAACACCGATGATTGAAGCATCATACGCGACGCCTGCGACGCCGATTCCATTGTCTCCAACGGCCGCCGCAAGCCCGGCTACGGCCGTACCATGGTTGTCATTTGGACCAAGGTTCATGTTCTGAGTGCCCGTCCGATAATCGAAACTCAGGTCGGGCCGGGCGTTGGCCTCGATATCGGGATGCGTCAGTTGCACGCCGTCGTCAACCACGACAATATTGACGCCGCCACCGGTACCCCGACTCCATGCGCTCAGTGCGCCTACATCGATTCCGGCAATGCCTCCGACCTTCTGCCCCGTGTTGCGCAAGTGCCACTGACGATTGAACAGCGGGTCATTGGGTATGGTCACGCGCCGCTCCAGATGGCGCAACACTTCGGGTTGGGCATAGACGACGCCTTCCCGTTCATACATGGCGTTGGCAATATCAACGGAGCCCGTCAGCCCGGCGTCGGCGGCTTCGAGGATGTACACGCCCTCGAGCGACGGCATCCCACCCAGAACCTGTACCCCATAGGCCGATGCGAGTTCGTCGATGGAAACATTCGGTCCGGGTCGGACAAAAAGCCGCGAGGTGATGATTTGCCGCGACTCCTCCGTCCGTTCGATACCCGACCGTGGATAGGCGACGGCCTCGACCACATAACCGGCCGTGGTAAAGTCGACGCTTCGTCCGGCGAGGTCGGCCCGATCGGCGGCTGCCTGGTCGAACCGTACCAATACGCGCTCTGCTTCGGCATCTACGGCCACTTCCGCATCGGGCAATGCCTGCTGCAATTGCGCGCCCGCTCGAGATTGAACATCGGCATCACCGCCGGGAACATGCACCATGATCTCATCCAGGGCAAGCACCAGCTCCACGCGCAAATCGCCGCTGTAATAATATAATGGCTGTTCACCATCCGACGATGCGGACGCGCTGCCGCCGACAAGGCCAAGGGAGAACCCCAGCAACAAGGTCAGGGCCAACGTAACCGTCAGCATGCCATGCGCCAGCCCGTGGCGTCCTATTTGTCTCCTGTTCATCACGCTCCTCCAGTAGTGGCGGCGCCGCCGCATTATTTCTCCGACTTATACCTGGAACTTTTGGGTCATCGAAATGACTCCCGCTGTCACCCGATGCATTCCATAGTACCCATAAAGACCGTTTAACGCAAGCTGAATGAAGTCTGAATTCTGAAGTGTGATGGATGGTGGATAAAATCATGTAATGAAAGGAGAGGCCGGCAGTTTGAAGTCTTGCCCACAGGACCGGCGGAGCTAGAAAATAAGAAGTGAAGCATGAACGATAGTTAAGTCATGCACGAGTCTATATGGGCGCTTTCGGCGAAGTATTCCATGCCCACTCGTCATGGTCTTTTTTGAACCGGAAAACGATGCGAGAAAAGGAAAAACCCGGCGGAGGGAAGTGTCTCCGCCAGGCCCGGAAGGGGGATACGCAAGGCATCCTAGATTGATCTGGATAACGCCTGGTCGATATCCGCAAGGATATCTTCAATATCCTCGATACCCACCGAGACGCGGACGAGATTGGGCGTCACGCCTGCGGCTGCCTGCTCGTCTTCAGAGAGCTGCTGATGCGTGGTCGAGGCCGGATGAATCACCAAGGTCTTGGCATCGAGTACGTTCGCCAGGTGTGATGCCAGCTCGACATTGTTGATGAATTTCACTGCCGCGTCGTAACCCCCTTTTATACCAAAAGTTAGGATCGCTCCTTGACCGTTGGGCAGATACCGTTGCGCCCGCACATGATCCTTATGGCTCTCAAGTCCGGGATAGCAGACCCAGTCGACCCGGTCATGAGCCTCGAGATGGCGTGCCACTTTGAGGGCGTTTTCGGAGTGCCGCGGAGCCCGCAAATGCAGCGTCTCGATGCCCTGCAAGATGAGAAAGGCGTTGAATGGCGAGATGCAAGGCCCCATATCGCGGAGCAAAGTCACTCGCGCCTTGATGATGTAGGCGATATTCCCCATGGGTTTGAGCGCTTCGTGGAGGTTCAGGCCATGGTAACTCTCGTTGGGACCGGCGATTTCAGGGAATTTTCCGTTGTCCCAGTTGAAGGTACCACCGTCAACAATGACCCCGCCAATCGACGTCCCATGACCGCCGAGAATCTTGGTGGCCGAATGGACCACGATGTCCGCTCCATGCTCGATGGGCCGGAACAACGCCGGCGACGCGACGGTGTTATCCACCATAAAAGGGATGCCGTATTCATGGGCGACGACCGCGATGGCTTCGAAGTCCACCACATCGTTAGCCGGATTGCCGATGGCTTCGCAGAACAGAAACCGGGTATTTTCGTCGATGGCCTTGGCGAAATTGGTCGGATCACTGGCATCGACAAAGCGGACCTCGATGCCCAAGTCCTTGAACGTATGGGCAAAGAGATTATAGGTACCGCCGTACAGCGTCTGCGACGATACGATGTTCTGGCCCGATTTGGTGATGTTGAGCGAGGCCAGGGTAACGGCCGCCGAACCGGATGCCGTAGCCAAGGCTGCAACTCCGCCTTCGAGCGCTGCTACCCGTTTCTCGAACACATCGGTCGTCGGATTCATGATGCGGGTGTAAATATTGCCGAATTCCTCAAGACCGAACAGCCGCGCGGCATGATCGGTGTCGTCGAAGACATACGACGTGGTCTGATAGATGGGTACGGCTCGGGCGTTGGTGGCCGGATCGGCCTCTTGCCCGGCATGCACGGCCAAGGTACCGAGCTTGTGATGTTGGTCTCCCATGGATTTCCTCCAACGTACTGCGTTACTGCTGTTGTTGCGTCCTATGGCTCCGATAGGGTGTGCTACACACGAATTGCTCCCCCCCGAGCCCCTTCAAACGAACGCCGGTCCGTTCGCGGCTTATTCCGGTTGGTCATCCCTCAAACAACGGCGTCGAGAGATAGCGCTCGCCCGAGTCGGGCAACACGACCACGATGTTCTTGCCTTCGTAGGCATCCTGGGCCGCAAGTCGCAAGGCAACCGTCGCCGCCGCACCGCAACTAATACCCGAGAGCAACCCTTCTTCGCGGGCCAGCCGCCTGGTGGTATCGAAGGCTTCTTCGTTGCTGACTTGTTCGATCTTGTCGACCAGATCCAAATCGAGTACATTGGGCTTGAACCCCGCGCCAATACCCTGGATCTTGTGCGGGCCCGGCTTGCCGCCCGAAAGCACCGGCGACGCTTCCGGCTCGACGGCGACGCTCTCGATGGCCTTGCCTTTTTCTTTCTTAATGTAGCGCGAGACGCCTGTGATCGTCCCGCCGGTCCCTACGCCCGCAACCAATACGTCGATCGCCCCGTCCGTATCGTTCCAGATCTCGGGGCCCGTTGTCTTAAAATGGATCTCGGGATTGGCAGGGTTATTGAACTGCTGCGGCAAAAAGTAGTCTGAATTTTCTCCTGCAATGCCTTCGGCTTCGGCGATGGCGCCGGGCATGCCTTTGTCCCCAGGTGTTAGCACGAGATCCGCTCCGAAGGCCTTGAGTATCATCCGCCGCTCGAGGCTCATGGTCTCGGGCATGGTCAAGATGAGCTTATAGCCCCGCGCCGCGGACACAAAGGCCAACGCGATACCCGTATTGCCCGAGGTAGGCTCGATAATCGTACCGCCCGGCTTCAGGACGCCCCGCTTTTCGGCATCCCAGATCATCGATGCGCCAATGCGGCATTTAACCGAATACGCCGG
>PWNM01000350.1 GCA_003557825.1 Candidatus Hydrogenedentota bacterium
ATTGCCAGAGCAACGGGGATTCGATCGATTCTTTGGCCTGCTCGGCGGCGAGGCTCATTTTTTCATACAGCCAAGCGACGCCAACCACATGTATGTGGAAGGGAACCAGCCCGCGGAGCTCCCCATGGACCGGACCTATACAATGCATTGCGTCTACGATGAGCAAGCCGAGGAAAACGAACGGTATCCCTATCATCCCGGCCACGGCACGACGGGCCCGGCTTGGTACGCCACCGACGGGGTGACGGACGAGGCCATCGACATGATCAAGAGCGCCCAATCCGACGAGAACCCCTTCTTCCTTTATCTGTCCTATCAAGCGCCTCATTTACCGCTTCAGGCTCCGGAAGAACTGGTGCAAAAGTACAAAGGCCGCTATGACAATCTCACCGAGGTCGAGCGTAACCGGGTGACGGGGCTCATCGAACGGGATCTCTATCCGGAGGACGCGCCGTGGCAACAGGATTTCGGCGAACACCGGCGCTTCCCCTCGGAGGAACAGGAGGCCGAACTCAAGCATCGTTTTGCCGTCCATGCGGCCATGATGGAGAACGTCGACGAAAACGTCGGCCGCGTCCTCGATACCCTCGAAGAAACCGGCGGCCTGGATAACACCCTCATCATCTATTTTTCCGACAACGGTGCCGCGGCTCATGTGGGCGATATGATGAATAAACCTTACCGGGGCTGCAAAGCGCTTCTCTGGGAAGGGGGAACCAAGACCCACTGCATAGCTTATTGGAAAGACCACATCCCGGGGGGTAGCATCAACCATTCTGTGGGATGGGTGGGCGACCTGATGCCAACCTTCTTCGAACTGGCCAATGTGGACTACCCGACGCAGTTTCGGGGCCGCATGACCGAGCCCCTGGACGGGCGCAGTTTACTGCCCGCCCTGACCGGTACCGCTATGGAGCCGCCGGAAACCCTCTTTTGGAATGACCGCGGCCAGCAAACCGTGTTACATGAGGTCCGTTGGAAACTGCTCATTAACCCCGGCTGGTATGGCCAGACCAGCCAGAATCCCGAGACCGTCTACGAGCTTTATGACCTCGAATCCGACCCTGCTGAGACGAATGATATTGCGAAGGAGTGGCCCGAGCGCGTGGAAACCTTGGCGGCGAAATGCAGGGAATGGCAAGAGCATCAACAGATTAAGGAATATGCCGAAATCCTCAAGCTGCGACCAAGTCATATGCAATAGAACGATCATTGCAATGCCTGTGTGGCGCCTTCATGATAAAGGGAACATGGACAATGGCCTTGTAATGAAAGCCCTGAATAATGGTTCTATAATAAGGACCATACTAAACTGCGGATGGGGTATGGACCCTGTCCAGGCATAGGAGGAGAAGGAAATGGGTATGATTCAAAGGAACGCGTTTGGCGCGCTGGTTTTGGGATTGGCGGCGTGGCTGGCGGTCGTGTTGTGTTCTACGGGATGCGAGCCGGGGGCATCCCATTATGTTGAATCCGCTGACATCAGAACCGGGGGTCTGTGGGTAGATTATGAAATCGAGGAAGTGGTCGACGACGATGGAGACTTCTCCGTACTGGCGCGGGCGCGGTTCTCCGTGGCCGGCCCATTGGGTACTCGGGTGTTGCTCACCGAAGGCGATGCCGTCGAGGTAAACGGCGTACCAATGGAGAACGTCCCGGGAGCCATCTGGCCGCGTTATGAAGCCGCTATCGACATGGCCGATACCTACGAGTTTGTGTTTACCCGTCCCGACGAAGGAAGCTACGTCAGCAATGGAACCCCGCCGCCTGTCGTAAACATGTCTGCTCCGGATCCTGGCGAAACCTATTCGCGGAGCGAGCCGCTCTCGGTGGCTTGGGAAAACAACAACGCAGGCGGAACAATAACCGTTCGGGTGGGTCCCAACACAGACGGATATGTTCAGCAAGCCGATGATAATGGCGCCTACACGGTTCCGGCAAGCCCGCTGGTCTGGGTTGATGCGGGCCAGCTCACTTTCGACGCCTTTGTCCGCCTGCGCCGTTCGAATACGGGAACCATGGATTCGGGACTCAGCGGCAAGCTGACCATGTACAACCGGCGTACGGTGACGTTCAGAAGCGTTCCCTGACCGAGTCCATTTGCGTGAATCGGATGTAACCGGCAATACTACCGGCCATTATGCCCTATCGGAAACGTTTGGTATGTTTGGCCCGGTCGCGAAAAGGGGGCCACTATTGTATGGCGGGACGAGAGGTCCAGTCCTGCGGTTTTGGCCCGTGGACTCGGCCCGTGAGTCGTCGGGAACTCGGGGAACTTATCAAACCCGAACTGATCTGCGACGACGGTGGGTTAGTCGAGGTGATGGACGTTGTCGATGTAACCTTCGAACACCATTGGCCCCACGGACATCAACACGAGAACCACTTGAATGCGATGACCGTGCCCTGGGTGCGGAGAACTCGGCTGGGCTACGATGAGCTGTTGGCCGCCGTCGAGCCGGAGGCGCCGACCCTGTGGCCCAATGGCCATTCGAGCAAGGGCGGCGAGAACAATCGGGTCCCATGGGAAGAAGCCCAGCTTCTCGACCATTCGCTTCGCCTTATCCACGTGCCCGCGTTCACCCTCCATGCTGCCGTGGACGAAACGCCGCCCCAAGACAAGGCGTTCCGCCCCAAATGGCGCTGGCGAGTCCGGGTCGAGTTTGCTTATCAGGATGTCCCCTACTTGTTTTGGGTAACCGATCCCTATGTCGAGAAATTGGCCGAAAAACGGGGTGAAGGCAGCCATGCTTTCGAGGAGGCCATCTTCTGCGTCAGCCTGGGCGAGCCCTACGACGGCTATTGCTATAAGCTGGCCGCCACCATCATCACGCCCAAACGAGCGCAGGCCAGACGATGAATACCACCATCTATACCATCGGCCATTCAAATCACGAGCGCGACGCCTTTATCGCGTTGCTTCAACAAGCGGGCATCACCGCCCTGGCCGATGTTCGCTCCCAGCCCTACAGCCGACTTCATGCCCAGTTCAACCGCGAACCCCTGCAAGAGGCCTTGCGCGCGGCGGGGATCCAGTATGTGTATCTGGGCGATCTGCTCGGAGCCCGCAGCGATGACCCCGCATGCTATGAAAACGGCCGGGTGCATTACGCCCGTTTGGCCCAGACCGAATCTTTTCAGACCGGACTCGACCGGGTCATTGCCGGCGCGCAGCAATACCGCATTGCCCTAATGTGCGCCGAGAAGGACCCTCTCGACTGTCATCGGACCATCCTTGTCTCTCGACAGTTAACGGCGCGCGGGGTTAATGTGACGCATATTCTGGCCGATGGCGGTGTTGAATCCCATGACGGCGCGGTGCATCGCCTGGTGCTCCAGTGGGACATGCAGCTCGATGATTTGTTCCGAAGTCCCGATGAGGTCATCGAAAGCGCCTACGCACAACAGGAAGAACAAATCGCCTACCGCGAAGCCGCCGAAGAAACCGAAGGAACCGCCCTGTGACGCTCTACACCATCGGGTTCACCAAAAAAACGGCCGAACGGTTCTTTGTGATGCTGCGGCAGTCCGGAGCCGAACGAGTTGTGGATGTGCGCCGCAATAACGTGTCCCAACTGGCCGGGTTTGCCAAGCGGGACGATCTCCAGTTTTTCCTCCGCGAGCTGTGCGACATGGACTATGTCCATATGCCCCTCTTGGCTCCCGAACAACCGATCCTGGATCGGTATAAGAAAGAGGGCGGCTCTTGGGCCGAATACGAACAGGCCTTCCTCGAGCAACTGACGGCCGACCGCGTCGAGACGAAAGTCGACTCCGCTCTGCTCGACAACGCCTGCCTCCTATGCAGCGAGGATCAGCCTGACCATTGCCATCGCCGCCTCGTCGCCGAATACCTCCAACGCCATTGGGACAAACTCACCATCAAGCACCTTACCTAATGGCGTGAAGGAAACATGGCGAGGGCCACGCCCAAAGCGTCCCTGACGCTGAGCTAATCCTGTACTCCAGCCTTGTTGATCGGCCGAAATGGCCGATCCATGGGAAAAAAACACCGGCGCTTTTCGCGAACAGATGTATTGACAACAACAGGCAAGCGTGATATAGTGAGGATTATGGTTTTGGTAATTTGAACAGAAAAGGAGAAGGAAAATGCGTACGAAGGGGAAGGATAGGAGGAGTTGGTTTGGTCTGGCCTTGGGCATTGCTCTTATCGGTGCAATGACAGCAGGAGCGCAAGTATATGTGGTTCCCAACGGGACCGGCGACGGAACCAGTTGGGCCAATGCCTACGGCGATCTCGAGGCGGCCCTGAATGATGAGCGGGCAGCTGCCGAGGATGTCTGGGTGGCCGCGGGTACCTATCAGGTGCGTAGCCTCGAATGGCCCACGGAAGTAGCGGCCTACGGCGGCTTTGCAGGTACGGAAACGGCGCTTGGCCAGCGGGACATAGAAGCAAACGAGACCATCCTGGATGCGGGAGGCGAAGAGCGGGCTATCTATGCAACTGGCGCGGGTACGACGAATATACGCATCGATGGTTTTACCATCACCAACGCAATCATGGATGGTGATGGTCCACACATTGGCTTTGCGGGATCTGCCATCACGTTTGATGGATTGGACGATTCCAATACAGTAGCGAACTGCTGGATCGTGGGCAATGGTCCAGGCAGCCACGGAAATGTGTTCCTCCAAAACTCGCATGTCCGATTCGAGAACTGTGTGATCGAGGACAATGAGGCGTCGGGGATCACCTCGGGGTTGCTTGTGAATGACGGATCAAGGCCGACGATTGTGGACACGGTATTCATCAACAATGGCGGAGATGGTTCGAACAGTGGCGGCGCAACCGTTACACGGGGAACCGACCCCGATGAGGAACCGTCGCATCCAACCTTCATCAACTGCCGGTTCGAGAACAACACCGGCGCAGAAGGGGGGGCATTCCGCAGCCAGGAATCGGGTGAAGCAACGTTTATCAATTGCACCTTTATCGGCAATTCCGGCGGCGCTGGCGCGATGCGGCTGCAAAGCGTCAATGGAACCGAGATCATCAACTGCCATTTTGAGGGCAATCAAGGCGATCATGGTGGAGCCATTGCCGTATGGGGAGTCTCATCGCCTTTGATCGTGGAGGGAACTACCTTTCTCAATAACTCAGCAAGTGGACACGGGGGCGCCATTGCCATACATAATACCGATGATCCGGTGGAGATCACCAACAGCGTATTCATCGGGAACAACGCGGGCGGCATCGGCAACGCATTGTTCGCATGGGGAGGTACGTCAGCGACAACCGTTAGCTACTCCAGCTTCTCGCAGAACGATGGGCCTTCCGACGACCTGGTCCGGTCCGATGGCGAACCGTCCATTGCACTGAACAACTGCATCCTCTGGGCGAATACACCGAGTCTGGTCCGGCATACGATCACCATCTCCAACTCAATCATTGAAGACGGTCACATGGGCGGCATCGACGAAGATCCCCTGTTCGTGGATGCGGCCGAGGGCGACCTGCGGCTCATGCCCGATTCGCCCGCCATTGGTGCGGGTACTGATCCGGTACCGGCGACAGACATCCTGGGCACAGATCGTCCCCAGGGCGCTGAGGCCGACCTTGGCGCGTATGAGTTTGTGCCTTTTGATCCTCGGATTCAAGCGCCGGCGCGCACGGTTATTGGCGATGATGTGGTTCTCAGCGTCAGCTTGGACAATGTCTACGAAAGCCTGATGCCGGTTTCCTATCAATGGTTCTTTGAAGGCGAGCCCATTCCGGGCGCCACAGGAGCACAACTGCAGCTGACCGACATCGGTGAAGGACATGCCGGTCGGTATACCGTCGTATTCGACATCGCCGGCACGGAATACACGGTTCAGTACAACATGGATGTCGCGTCTGCATTGCCCGTAGGCTCCGTGGTGGGCTTGGCGTTGGTCGTGCTCGCGTTGATCGGCCTAGGAATCCACCAATTCATGCGTCGCAAAGCGGTTGCCGCTGGCTGACCATCATTGTAGGCAGCAGCATTCGCATCATTATTGACCGCGCCGGGATGGCCAATTCATCCCGGCGCGGCGCTTTATGGGATCAGTTTCGTGGTCTTGGCGAGATGAACCCGTTATTTTCGCCGTTCTATGATTGACTCCTTGGCCGATACATGGTATGCTTCTCTGTCAGTCAAAACGCAACGGCTCCGGGGTAGGATCTGCCTTGGGGAGGGTTTCATGTACGAGGCGTTCTATGGGCTAAGCGAACGGCCCTTTAATCTCACACCCGATCCACGCTTTCTGTATC
>PWNM01000267.1 GCA_003557825.1 Candidatus Hydrogenedentota bacterium
CTCCTTTTCGACGGGGACATCGGCGTTATTGTAGTAGTAGACTTGGTCGCCCACGCGGGTGGCCAGGATGCCGTCGTATACACCGTCGAGCGGTTCGGCAAGCGGAGATTCCCAGGGGAATTCAGCCGTTTCCGAGAGCAACACGCCAGACATGGTTTCACACCATCCGGGCCATGGGCTGTTCACAACGACCAGGTACCCATTTCCAACAGCATTGACGCTGAACCTATCGGAGCGGAGCGCAAACTGATCGGACCACCACGTTGCCGGTTCCGCTTCGACCGTCTGGAGCGGTCCCAGTTCCTGCGGAATGATCAAGACACCGCCAGCCTCGAGCCAGGCCGTGATCCGGTCCAGTACCGGTTGTTCGACGGTGTCGCCGGCCAACACAACCAGCGCCCGGAACCGCTCGAGGAGGCCATCGGCGATCATGTTTTCATCGATGAACTCATAATCGAGGGCATCCCGCAGACGTTGGGTACGCTCAAGAAACGTGTGGATCAGGTTTTGCTCGATGGCCAACGAGCTGTTGGGCATGAGCGCCGCCACGCTAAGCTTGGGTTCATGGCGGGTTAGAAACGGGACGTTTTCGGCAAATTGCACCGCGGTGGCGCTGGGCTGGTCGGGCGGAATGACGAGGGATTTGAAATACAGGCCCGATGCGCCGCCGGATACCCCGTCGAAAATACGTGCGGCCATACCTTTGGGTGTATTTGCCCCGGCCGGTTCCGTGGTGTAATACCCATCGTACAAGCGCGTGGCCGAGGAGACCATGCGGGTCACAGCGAAATTGCCCGGCGCATCATCGCTTTGATTTGTGATGCGGAGACCGGCGTTATATTGGGCGCACATCCGGGCCTGAGCGGAAAAATCCGCCGCCAGTTCCGGCTGGCCACTGCCGCCCGTACACAGGTAGATGGGGAGGTCGGGATAGAGCTCGCGGGCGGTCTTGACCCAGAACTCGGCGTAGTCGGTCATGGATTGGGTATACCAGGTAGTCACGTCAACCGCCGCCCGACGGGACGGTGCATCGGCCGGAATAAACGGGGTGATATCATCCCAGGCTTCGTGCGAGGCGCCCCAGGCAGCGTTAAGGGTGTCGAGGGTTTCATACCGTGCTTCTACCCATTGCCGGAAATGGGCTTGGGCATGTTCGTCGCCGCACCACCAGCCTATATGGGTGTGGTTATCGCCCATGTTGAATCCGCCGCCTGCTACAACGATACTTTCGCCCCAGTTGCCCGATATGCCCAGGTTGAGCGCCTCGATGACATCGGGTTCGTAGTGTTCGCGGAATATTTCGAGAAATCTGCGGACGCCGGCCTTCAGATTCGGATTCCAGATGCTCTGAATGGGCGTTGCCGTACTGTGTTCAAGGCAAACATAATCCACGCCGTATTCGGCGCGCCACCATTCCGGCGTGGCCACCAAGGGGCCGACAATCAGAAATGGAAGCCACTTCAGGTCATGCCTGCGGATTTGGTCGACCACGGGGTCATACAGGCTGAAGTCGAGAACCCCTTGTTCCGGCTCGAGTTGCGCCCAACCAACATAACTTTGCAGACTGGTGACGCCGATCTGTCTGGCTGTCTCATAGGCGCTGTCTGCCAGCTGTCCTTCGGGCACCGGTTCGTGGATCTGCCATTGCTGAATGAGGTCCATGTCGGGCGGAAGCGTGACAGCTGGATGTTCGGCAAAATAGGTGTTCGGGTCGATAGGCACTTGGAATCCCTCCGGAGGTTCGGTGGTCAACGTAATGCGTGATACGGCGAATGGGCCATCGGCAAGTAAACGGAAGTCGGCTCCGCCGTTCTGCCGGTTCATAAACTGAGGGCGCAAGAGCGTGAAGGTCTCGGTGCGCCATTCGTAGGACCCCCGTTGCGGATAGGCTTCCGGCGTAGGCGTGTAGGCGCTGAGGCCCTCGCCGGCATCGTAATGAATGGACACCACGCCGTGTTGATCAAAGAATTCGACGGTGACAAATACCCGGTCAGGCGGAGTAAAGTCCGGATCCACATGGACGTACATGTGGGCGCTTCCGCCCTCGATATCGGTCCGCCGGCAGGCTCGACCGTCAAACTCGGCTGGAAGGGTGCGGCCATCGGGTTGTTGCGAAACGTGCAGGCCTTGGGGTTGGTCGTCGGGCCCCAGTCGGACCCACAACGCCTCCCCGGCCAGCCCCGCCTGGGCCAATGTCATTGCAAAGCTTACTACCAGAAATGCGCGTATCATGTTTTCGGCTCCTGTTAGACTCCTCAGCATGTAGTATGGCGTATTATAATGGTTTCGGAACAATTGCGCCGTGTTCGCGGAGTACTGCTCGAATGTCGTCGAGTGGAACCTCGAGGGGCGTGGTACGGCGTTGTGCGGCGAGGGAGGCTGCGGCGCCCGCCGCCTGTCCCATGGCCATGCATGGCGCCTGAACGCGCAGACCGGAATTGGCCAGACGATCACTCGACACGCAACGACCCGCCACCATTAGGTTCCGGCTGCCTCGGGGAATCAACGCCCTCAGCGGAATGGTCGGAACGACGCCTTCGTCAAGCGGTTCGGGCCGCACGCCATCGCGGGTGTGCAAGTCCACCGGGTAAAAGGCATAGCAGATAGCGTCATCGTAGAGCCGACCCGCGCGATAGTCGTCCACCGTGATCATCGTTTCCCCTTCGATTCGATAGCTTTCGCGATGAGCCGTTTCCGGTTGCAGGTGTAACAGACGCGCTTGCTCGCCCTCTGCTCGAAGCCGTTCCAAT
Source organism: Candidatus Hydrogenedentota bacterium (assembly GCA_003557825.1). GTDB lineage: Bacteria > Hydrogenedentota > Hydrogenedentia > Hydrogenedentales > SLHB01 > PWNM01. Next base: position 2,751 of record PWNM01000267.1, read on the forward strand.
AGCGAACGGCGTCCGTCCATATTCGCCTTGGTCAGCGTAACCGAGGTGGAGCTGTCCGCCCCGTGGACATAGAGCTGGTCGAGTTGTTCGCGGCCCACTTGACGAGCGCCGCCTAGCTTGAACAGCAGCGAACCGGGTTGCGTTTCATCGTCGCGCAATCGGGGCAAACCGAGGATGCCCACCACACTGGCTCCGCCGGTGCAATCGATGATCTGGCGGCACCGCACCCGGCGTCGGGTTCCCGGTCCTACGCATTCCACCAGCCAACCCGTGTCGGATGCCTCGATGGAATGGGGAAATTCGTAATAGGCCATCTCGACGCCTGCAGCGACGCAGGCCTCTTCGGCAAGCAGAGTATATACATAGGGATTGATGTGAACCTGGTTTTGCCAATGATGTTCCGGAACCGTGTTGAAATCGGGGAGAACGCCGCCATCGAGTTCCACGGACTTTTTGACCAATTCCCACCCAATGCCCGCGATGACCTGTTCGCCCCATGCATCGAACAGTCCGGGAAAGGCGACGCCCCCGGTGGTTGCCGTGCCGCCCAATAGGCTTCCGCGCTCGACTAGGAGTGTTTTCGCCCCGGCCCGTCCCGCCTGAACGGCAGCAATCGTACCGGCCGTGCCGCCTCCGACGATCAGCACGTCCGCTTCGGTCTCGATATCAACATCCGCCATGGTTGCATGCCGGGTTTCAATAGCCGATGCGTTTCCGGCCGCTACCGACATGGCGATGCCGGATGCCGTACATTGTAGAAATCGCCGTCGTGCAATCGAGTGTTGTTCCATTTCTTGCCCCCTCCGCCCCTGTATGTTCCTTGCTGCTGCATCCATCGAGCCTTTATGTTCCCTCCAAGGATACGAGGTCGTTGCCTGGGATTCCACAGCCCCGTTGGGGCTCAATACCCAGCAATCGCAGGATCACGTTGCTGCCATGGTTTGTTTCCCATCGTAGCAAATCCCCGATTGGAAAGACAGGGAAAACGATAGACAATGTTGGAGGTCGATCTCATCAAAGGTTTATGAAATGGACCGATTCGACGCCATCATCGGTATTCGCCTCGACAGATGATGGTCCGGCATAGCCCGACCCCGTTGCCCCTCTTTGGGTGCAGGCATTCCTGGAGCCGACGATTAAATCGGCTCCTGGTCCCTGTCCCCAATGTCTGCCTGGCCATCGGCGGGGTTGTTGGAGGCGGAAGTAAAGTACACGTTCCATCCTTCGTTACGCGCCTGATGGCTGAAGTCCTTCAAAATGCAAAACAAGGTGAAGGGAACATGACTTAGAGCCGAAATATCGAATACCATATTCGCAGCGCAGTGATCGTCGCGGATTTTCAACAACACGTTGAGCATTTCCTCGTACGCGTCATCGTCAATGACGCCCATCACGCGTACAAATACGGTGTCATCCATGACATAGGTTTCGAGCATTTGCTCGTGGGCAGAATTGGTTATGGTTCCCATGGCCAACATTCCCTCTGTGGCATGCGCATGACATCCATGCAGGTCCTATTACAAAAAAACTGAGCGTGTCCAGTCTCAATCGTCTTCTTGGTATCTTGAAAACTAGAGTAGCGATTTTAGACAAATCTGCGGCAAACATATGTAAAAGATTTGGTAAAGACTATTGTGTACGTTTTCGCAGGGCTTGCGGTGAAATCTGTGGCGTGAATGGCGCGAGCGATTTTTTCGGGTTGGGCATATATAGCCCCCTTGAAACGTGGGGAACGCCTCAAGGGGGCTGACGCGGGGGTTGGGGGAAAAGCGTTATTTATGAAATTGGGGAGATAGGAACCGAACGGTCCATCCCTGCCGGCAGGTCTCCCGACCGAAGTCTTTGAAAGTGGTGATCAACGCTTCGGGTACTGTTGCAAAATTCGTCAGATCAAACACCATGCTGGCCGGCCTATGCGTGTCACGAAGGGTCTGCAGTTCGTCCAGCAGATCCGTGTGGCGAGCCTCCTCGATCATACGTTCCATCCGCACATATATCGTATGGGGCGTGATCACCAGATCCAGGATCTCGTTTTCGAGTTGGGCGTTGTCGTGCACCATACTCATGATTTGCAACCTCCCTCAGGAGCCCATGCAGCCACGGGCCGCTTTCCTATCCTATGGTTGATCTGCTCCGTGAAGCATCCGGTACATATGTTCCTTTACTCCACTGCAAAAGCGGTTTCCATGGCGACGATTACGACGGCTCCTGCTCCTTGTCCATGGCGTACGCCTTAGCTTCGGCGGGTTTATTGGAGGCGGAAATGAAGCTCACGTTCCATCCTTGTTCGCGTGCTTGCTGGCCAAACCCTTGGAGAACACAGAACAACGTAAAGGGAACATTTCCTATATCCGACAGGTCGAATACCATATTTGCGTTGTTATGGTCATCGCGAGTTTTCAATAACAGGTTGAGCATGTCCAGGTACTCGTCTTCATGGATGACACGCATCACCCGTACAAACACGGTCTCGTTGATGACGTAAATATCGAGCATCTCTTCTTGGGTGGAATTCTGTAGGGTAAACATGGTCACTATCTCCTTCTTCGATGCGCGTATGACATCCATGCAAGTCTTCTTGCATACGCCTAAGCGCGTCCTGCCTCAATCGTGTTCCTGGCTCCTAAAAAACTACACTAGCAATTCATGATATATCTGGGATTAATGCCCGGCAAAGATTCGGTTAAAAATGCAATAGATGGAGATGAGCCCCTGCCGGACTTCCGTTCCCGGGCGCTATCCATAGGGGTGGTTGTGGATAAACCGGACCGACCATCCTTGACGGCGCGATTCATTTCCAAATCGTTGAAGGGTGTGAAGCATGGACAAGGTAACGCTGCCTTTCTCGGATAGGTCGAACACCAGATTGGTGAGCCCGTAGTCATCCTGGATTTTCTGCAACTGGTTGAGCAACGTGAGCGATTGTCTTTCGTCCATCTGACGGATAACGCGCACATAGATGCTTTGGGGAGTGATGTGAACTTCAAACGGGGCGTCCTGGGTAATGGCTTCCGCTGTACTCATGGTCAATTTGCTCCTTCCGATATGTTGGGACAGTTGTTGTTTGTAGTGGCGTTTCAGGCCACGCTGTCGATGTCTCTCTGTGTCATGTTTTTATAATAGAAGCCCGAGTTGAAGATGGCGTAAACATGAAGTCAAGCTTTGGTTAAAAAATCCGCTTTGGATCTTTCGCAGGAGTTGCAGTCAAGGCTGCGGCGAGGAAGGGGATGCTCGTCATTATCTGGGATAAGCAGTTGCCCCCTTGAAACGCTTGGAACGCCTCAAGGGGGCCGACTCGGGGGCTGGGGGAAAAGCGTTACTTATGAAATAGGGGAGAGATAAACCGAACGGTCCATCCCTGCCGGCAGGTCTCCTCCCCGAAGTTTTTTAGGGTCGTGATCAACGTTTCGGGCAGTGTCTTGAAATTGGTCAGGTCAAACACCATGTTGGCCGGCCTATGCGTGTCACGAAGGGTCTGCAGC
>PWNM01000128.1 GCA_003557825.1 Candidatus Hydrogenedentota bacterium
GGTAGAGGTAACGCGAGGCCATACGCTGGTTCAGACCTATTCCATCAGCCGAATGCGCACCTACTCGGGGGCCGACATGAAGCCAGAGGATCAGTATTAGACCGAGTCGAGTTGTTCCAGGATTACGTCAACCGCCCGACGGTAGCCCCCCGCCTCGTGATAGGATTGGGCAATAGCGGCGACCCGCTCCTGATAGGATTGACCGGCCAGTACCTGCTCGGCGCTGGCCTGTAGCCGTCCGGCGTCCAGCGAACTTGGCCGAAGGCGGATGCCCGCGCCAAGCTGCGCCACCCGGTCGGCTACCATGAATTGGTCTGCCCCTTGAGGAACCACCACCATAGGCGTGTGCTGCAGGATGCTCTCGCTCACGCTATTCATGCCGCCGTGGGTGATAAAGACCGACGCCCGTCCGAGTACCGCAAATTGTGGGACATGGCCCCGAACAATAAAATTCTCGGGACACGGCCCCAGACCTGCGATGTCTGTATTCGCCCCCACCGACATGACCACCCGCCCCTCCCAGTCGCGAAAAGCCTCGAAACAGAGCCGATAAAAGGCGTCCATCTCGTTAAAAATGGTTCCCATGGCAATGTAGATCACCGGCGTGTTCTCCAGGGCCTCCCAAGGGAAGTCGGGATCGGGTGGAGTGGGTCGAATGGAGGGGCCGACAAAGCGGTACGAATTGGGGAAACTGTCGGCTGCCGGCTGAAACAAAGTCGAAGTAAAAACAAGATTGACAGGCTCTTCGTTGATAAAGATGTCCATTAACGGTCGAAGAGGCCGGCCGTACTGCCGTCTTACCCGCCAGGAGGCGCACATGCAACGTATTAAGGACGGAATACTCGTTGCCAGAAAGCGCAGGGCTTGCATGCAACTGTAAGACGATACCATGATCGCACGCATGTTCAGCGCAAAGGTGGTTATCGAGGCGACAGCGGGAATGCCCTGGCGACGGGCGATCAACTTGCCCCAGACGCTCACGGCATCATGAACGATGAGGTCGGGGGCGAGATCCACGATATCCGTCTCGATCCGCGGCATCAGGAGTTCGGTCCCCTCCATCACCAGAGCCGACAACAGAAAGACATTGGCTACTTCGCGGGCTCCGAATTGAAAGGAGGTTCGGATATCTTCGACGATGGATTCGTAGCCCCGGAATTCCGCACCCGAAGACGTAATCTTGTCCTCAAAGGCCTTTGTGGAGTAATAGACGACGCGATGCCCGCGGTGAAGTAGTTCCTCCACTACCGCCAAGGTCGGGTTAATGTGGCCATGTGCAGGCACGCCTACAAATGCAATGGTTGCCATGAACGTCGTCCCGGTTGCGTCGGAAATCAAAGGTGTCACCGACCATGTAATGGACTACTGGTTCGACTCGATGTCGGCCGAATATGTGTCGATCTTTTCCTGTACGCCTTCGAGATCGGGATCCAACCGCCGGGCACGTTCCCACTCCGCGATCGCTTTGGACACATCGCCCCGCAAGAGATAGGCATCGCCGAGGTGGTCGCGTAAGATGGCGTCATCGGTCCGCATGTTGTAGATCGCTCGCCGAATCAACTTGATAGCCCGATCGGCGTCGCCCATACGATAATAGATCCAACCGAGGCTATCAAGGAAATGGGCATTGTCCGGGTCCATCTCGAGGGCTTGCTCGACCAGACGTTTGGCTTCGTCAAGATAGACATTTTCCTCGGCATACATGTAACCGAGGAAATTGAGCACATCGGGATCGTCCATTCCGAGCGAGATGCAAAGGCGCAGGTGCCGAAAGGTTTCGTCGCGTCGATCGGTGCTCTCAAGCACAATAGCCATGTAATAGTGCAGCAATTTTTGAGACCCAAAGCGCGCAATGGCCCGTTCGAGAACGTGCTCGGCTTCGTCGTACTGGTCGAGGGCGATGTGCAATCGGGCATGTATGGTCTCCACCACCAACGACCGGATACTGTCCTCCTCGTAGAGGCGATGAAGCTGATCGATGAAGTACGCACCGCATCCATCTTTACCATAGATCAGCACCGTGTCAAGGAGATAGGCGCGGATTTCCTCATCTACGTCGCTGTCGATATTGTCCAGGGTATCCAGGGTGCGGCGGAAGGGGTCGTCGTTGTGTTTGTGGGCCAGTCCACGGAGCAATACGCCCAGGATCGGTGTCTCATTGGGCGGTACTTCGGCTACAGCTTCGCTGTATCGGCCCAACTGCATAAGTAGATACATCCGCTGGACGTGATGAACGGGTTCGTTCATATCCAAGGCATAGAGCTCATCAAGAACAGCCAAGGCGTCTGCGAAGCGCCCCATTCGCGCAAGGGCTCCGGCCAGTTTCTCATGGCTGGCGATATCGTCCGGGACTGCCTGAAGATGCTTTTCAAACTGCTCGGCCGCGTCCGCGTTCCGGTCGAGGTCGAGATAAACCACGCCCAGGAGGTTACGGGCTTGTATCATGTCGGGATTCAATTCGAGGGCACGTTCGAGGGCGGCTCGGGCCCCTTCGGAATCGTTGATGCGGATCAGGCTGAAAGCATGCTGAAAATGAAGCAGGGCCGAATCGGGGCGGAGCTCAAGGAGTTTTTCATACATGTCAAGGGCAAAGACCAAATCATTGGCTTCCTCGGCGACGCGTACCAGGGCTTCGTAGCCCATGGGGCTGTCGGGCTGCAGCGAGATGGCCTGCTGAAAGGCGTTCATGGCCTGATCGTATTGATTGGTCTGTTGATACAACCACCCCTTGACCAACCAGAGCGGCGCCAGCCCCGGCGCCATGTCGATGGTGGTTTCGCACATGGCCAGGGCGGACTCCAAATCGCGCACCCGAATGTAGGTATGAATAAGTTCGAGGCGTAGATGAACATGATGCGGGGCAAGCTTGACGGCGGCCTCGAGTTGCTCTGCTGCTTCCTCAAATCGGCCTTGCCGGTGATAGATAACCGATGCCAGATAATGAGTGTAGGCGTCGGCTTCCGGAGTACCGCCCGCCGGAGGTGGCGGCAGGGTAACGCAGCCAGCCAAGAGGACGCACATTCCAATTACTGCGGCTATTCGCATGCAGCCCGTCCTCCCTGTGATTCGATGATTCCTTGCGGGACGGCATATTGCGCAACCGGAGCAAAGCTTGTGCGGTGCTCGGAACAGGGCCCATACTGCCGCAGCGCCTCGATGTGGTCTGCCGTTCCGTAGCCTTTGTGCCGACCAAAACCGTAACACGGATAGCGCCGGTCGTATTCACTCATGATCCGGTCACGAACAACTTTGGCTACGATACTGGCCGCTGCAATGGACAGGGACTTCTGATCGCCTTTGATGACACGCTGCTGGGGAATGCGGCAACCGGGAATCGAAAATCCGTCGACCAACAGAAAGTCCGGCATGGGATCCAGCCGCATCACGGCCTGCATCATTGCGCGGTAGTTGGCCGCCTGGATACCGCCGGCATCAATGGTCTCGACGTCGACCGTGCCCACGCCGATGGCATGTCCGCCCCGATGGAGTTCGAGAAACAGGCGTTCCCGCTGAACGGCGCTCATCTGCTTCGAATCGTTCAAGCCGGGAACCGGTCCGGTAAGTATCACTGCCGCCGCCACAATAGGCCCCGCCAGCGGACCGCGCCCGGCCTCATCGATTCCCGCCACAAGGGCATAGCCCTGCGCCTGAGCGGCATATTCGAGTTGCATGCGTTCAGTAAGGCGCTGGGTTTCGGTTTGTTGACGGCGTAGACGCATCGCGCATTGGCGATACAATGTCTGCGCACCGGCGCGGGGATCGGCCTCAAGCGCGGCAAGCAAGGCCGGATCGTAGGGGGGACCTGCTGCAACGGCTTGTCGCAGTTCACTCAATTTCACCGTTGTCCAACTCCGTTCAGGCATCCTCTCAGCCAGGCTTGCACTCGGTATTCGCCTCTGGATATTCAAAAAGAGGGCGGATTCCTGCCGCCCTCTTTTCACTATACCATCGCGCCATGGTCTGCTACCAATCAGGCACAGACCGCTGGCACAGTTTTTACTGGGCTGTCGGCGTCGTCGACCGTCCTTTAATCTTGACACGGGCAGCTTTTCCGGATCGACCTCGAAGGTAGTACAGCTTCGAGCGTCGTACGCTTCCTTCGCGCATCACTTCTACCTTTTCGACCCGCGGCGAATGCAGCGGGAAAACGCGCTCGACGCCCACGCCAAAGGCCACGCGCCGCACGGTGAACTTGGCATGGGGGGTTTCTCCGCCTTTGCGTCCAATCACCAAGCCTTCAAAGACCTGGATCCGCTCTTTCTCACCCTCGACGATGCGGAAGTGGACGCGCACCGTATCGCCTACACGGAACTTTGGAATGCGATCCGCGGGCTTCGTATGAGCCTGACTGACTTCTTTCACGATGGGATTCACGTCTTGTTCTCCTTGTTGATGCCCGAAGCCACGCCTCGGGATTCCGCCTCGATCTCGGCCAGGAGCGCGCGGTCATCATCGCTGCAGAATTCGAGCAAATCGGGACGCCGCTCCCGTGTAATACGTAATGCTTCTTTTCGTCGCCATCGCGCAATGGCGGCATGATTGCCTTCGCGCAAAACGGCCGGGACCTCGAGGTCCCGGAATACTGCGGGCCGCGTGTATTGGGGCGGACCCAGAATGCCTGTATAAAACGAATCCGTTGTGACGGATTCCCAATCGCCTACGATGCCAGGAATCATCCGGCTAATCGCGTCGATAACCACCAACGCCGGCAATTCGCCGCCGCTGAGCACATAGTCTCCAATCGATATTTCATCGGTGCAGAGTGCCCGACTGACTCGTTCATCAACACCTTCATAGCGGGGACACACCAACACCAAATCGGGCTGCGCAGCCAATTCGCTCACAATTTCCTGATCAAGCCGCCGTCCTCGAGGACTCATAAGAATCACCCGTTCGAGGGAGTTCCGATCACGCAGGCTCTCGATCGCCGCAAACATCGGTTCACACCGCATAACCATGCCGGGGCCCCCGCCGAAGGGGGCGTCGTCGACCGTGCCGTGACGGTCGAGGGCAAAATCGCGCAGATTAGTCACGTCCACGTCGAGGAGCCCGTTGTCTATGGCCCGGCCCAATAGGCTCAACGAGAGTGGAGCCTCGAACATCTCCGGAAATATAGTGACGACGTCAATCCGCATCGTCGTAAAATGGCGTCAGATCGTGAAACACGATGCGGCGCCGCTCCGTATCAATGGTGTCCACAAATGCATCGACCACCGGCACGGACGCCCGGCGGCCGTCATGGGTGCGAATCTCGACTACGTCGTTTGCCGCCGCGGCATAGGCATCCTCGATGGAGCCTACAACTGCGCCGCTATCATCGACAACATCAAATCCTATCAACTGCACTGGAGCGACCCGGTCGGCATCTTCCTCGGCCAATTCTTCCGAAAGGACGACCACCGCCGCATTGCGCATGGCCGCAACGGAATCGCGGGTAACCCCCGGGCCCAGCTCGACCAGTACATGCTCCGACGTCAGTCGGACATGGGCCACGCGGCAACGCAGCATTCGTGAATCACTCAGGACAAGCCGTATCCACTCAGCGCGCTTAAGCGCCGCCGCATACGTGGCCTTCGCAGCGATCCGAAGGGTGCGTGACGGGACATTAACCGACTGCACGACGCCTATTCGAATCCACTCCTCTGCCATACGCTCCCGACGTCCAACAGGGGCTTACTCGACGATCTGCAGGTTTACCCGTACGTCGGCCTTGGCCGCCGCCGAGTTGACCACCGTCCGAATCGACTTGGCGGTTCGGCCGTCTTTTCCAATCACCCGGCCCATATCGTCCGGGTGAACATGTAGCTCCAGCGTCTGGCCGTCTTCGCCTTCGATGATGCGTACTTGCACATCTTCAGGGTGTTCGACCAGCTTTTTTGCGATTAACTCAACCAGTTCTTTCACGGAATGGTTCTCCGCGCATACGCACCCGCTACGGGCGACGCGCACTTATTCCGCGGCGGACTCGTCCGTGCACTTATTCCGCGGCGGACTCGTCCGTGGCGGGGGTGGGTTGTTCCGCAATGGCCTCGCCTGGGGCGGACTCTTCCGGGGTAACCTCGAAGTCGCCTTTGGCGGCCTTGGCCATCAGACCACGACGCGAGAAGACGCTCCGGACCGTGTCGCTGGGTACAGCGCCTTTTGAGAGCCACTGAAGGGCCTTCGCTTCGTCCACTTCAATGATCGGCTCGGGCCGGGCGCATGGATGATACACGCCAA
>PWNM01000616.1 GCA_003557825.1 Candidatus Hydrogenedentota bacterium
GGCGTAGGTATGGATAGTCACTCAGCGGCGAAACAATTCGCCCAGGGGGATAATGGGATCTTCGAGGTTGAGCAGATCGAGCTCATCGATGAGTTGGCCCAGAATGCGGGTCAGGGCTTCGGAGGCGGTGAATCCCCGGCCGTCGTCACGTTTTAGAGTCATTTCCAGCGACTCCACATGACGTTCGCGGGTTTCACGACGGAGCAACTGGGTGGTGACTTTGAGGGCAAAATCTTCCATGAGAGCCTGTTCTACTACCCAGCGTTTTTGCGGCAGAAGTTGCGGACCTTTGAACCGGTCGGCGCTGTCCATCAGGCGTTTTATATTGACGCCACGCCGGGGATTGATCTCGGCATGAACGGTACCACCCTGGATTTTGACGGTCTGAAAGACGGGTTCTGATGCGAATAGAACGTCCAGTGGCGCTTCAACCAGGATCTTCTCGAAGGACATGGCCGGGGTATCCCGGTCGAAGCCGCGAGGGTTGGCGATGGTTAGGTTGCCGAGTTCCAGAATATTCGCATCGCCATCCAAGCGCACCGATTCTACGGCTACATCGGTCTCCAGTACGAAAGAAAGCACAGCTTCGATGCCTCGCCGTGCAATGCGTTCACGCCGCCGGACCTCAGGAGCCCCGTCCGATTCGGCCACGGCCACGAAACCAGACAAAGCCAGCACGATGGCCATGCCAGGAAATATCCATCTTACGTTTTGCATCATACCGCATCTCGCCTGTTGCTGCATTCGACAAAAAAGACGCTTCGGCCGCACGGTTTATTCAGTTGGCCCCGCAGGGATGGGCATGTATATCCGCTCAGACCACGTAGATATAGCGGCTACAATTGGTACAGGTGTGGATATGCTCCTTATCCTGTCGAACCTGCTGGACGAACTTGGTGGAAAGCCGCATGAAACACCCTTGGCAGGTATCCCCCTCGACCGATACCAACGCTGGTGGACGGCCTTTCATCAACCGATCGTAATGCTTTAGTATCCGCGGTTCGACCAGGGAGCGAATGGTCTCGATGCGTTGCTTGATCTGGGTTTTGCCCTTGGTGGTGTTATTGAGCATCTCCTGCCAGAGTTGAAGGCGCGCCAGCAGGATCAAGTCGGCATGGGCATCGGGCATTCGCGTGATCTCGGGGTCTTCTTTGAGTTTACGGACCGATTCGACATGCTCATCGGTAAAGGTGGCCGAAGCGTCCTCGAGCAACGCATAAATGCCGTCCGCATCGGGGACTTCTAGGGCTGCTTTGAGTCGCTCTTTGTTCCCGAGAAGCTTGGCGACGGTTGCGACGAAATTGAGGTATGCGGTCTGTTCGGAGGGGGGATAGCAAATAAGAAATATCAGGTGGACCGGTTTTCGGTCGATGGCCATAAAATTGAGGCCTTCAGGAACGCGGCCAACGGAACAAGCCAATGATTTTAGGCCAGGTACGCGGGCATGGGGTACGGCGATTCCATTGCCAATGCCCGTGCTTTCAGTAGCCTCCCGCGCGATGATCTGATCAAGGGCGGGCCCCACCTCGGGTATTTTTTTTCTCTCGTGCAGCACATGCACAAGCTCCTTGAGGGCATCTGCCTTATTTTTTGCCTGCATTTCGGGAATAATACAGGGCTTGGTAATAAACTTCGTGAGCTGCATCGAATCGATATCCTCTAAATTATCCATGACGCCGACCATCCGAACAGAATCCATGTTCTACATTGAAAAGAACATCCCTGTTCGCGGTAACTATACCACATGTATCGCCTTACGCATTGCAGGACGCGTTGTGATGAAAAGGGCCGGCTGGTCGAACCCGAACCGGTTTGCTAATACCAAATCGACGTAATGACTACTGGTTCCTGACTGGACGTATCATGGTGTTGATGAATGCCGTATGTCTGTGTAATAAACTGAGGTTGGACGTTTTTCGATTCAAGCCAGCTGTTGATGTGATCGTCCATTTGGCGTATGCCTTCGACACTCACTTTGCCGATAAACGTCTGTACTCGCATGGATAACTCCCCCTGCGCCTCGCGCGGTGTATTATACCGGAGATGAAAAACGGTTTCACCTTTTCGGCTCCCAGCTTTCCCTTATGCGCCGCACACTATATCAATGATTTCGCTTGCTATCTCACCCAATGTCCTGCCGTCCGTATGTATTACATGATCCGCGTATTGTTCGTATAGCGGCGTTCGTTCAGCGAGTAACTCATCCACCTCTTCAGTAGAAGATTTCATCCCTGTCAATGAGGGGCGCTGAGTATCATCTTGTATACGTGAGCGAATCGTATCGGAGGCCGCCGAGAGCCAAAAGACGGTTCCACTGGCCTTTAATCGGGTCATGTTTTCTTCGCGCAGCACCACTCCGCCGCCTGTATCAATGACCAAATTCGAAGAAGCAGCGGCTTCCTGGGCGACAGCCGTTTCGATATCACGAAAGGCCTCCCATCCCTTTTCCTCGACCAATTCAGGGATGGACCGCCCCGCCCTCTCTACGATTACGTCGTCCATATGATAAGCTTCGCGGTTGGTTGCCATGGCGACCAACTCAGCAACGCTGGATTTTCCGGTACCTCGAAATCCCATCAGGATCGCGTTGTTCATGCCGGATCTCCTCTATGAAGTATCGTTTTACACTAGACCGTTCGGTATAGCCGTGTCCAACTGTTATCTATCATATAGCATTTTTATTAGCTAACGCCAACAGGGTACATTGACGGCTGACAGGATTCGCATCAACCGTCGTCTTCGTGGGCTAAAAAGTCACCTTAAAAGTACGAATTTCGTACGGCGCAATGGGAAAAGAGACGCTGTCGCCCTCAATTTTTAAGGGGATGTCGTTCTCTTCCATTAGATCGCACTCGGTTACGTAAATCGGTTCTTTATCAAAGGTCAATGAGACATCACCCCGCTCGCCGTAGGCCTCATAGAGCCGAACAATGACCACACTCGAATCTTCGGCTCGTTTGACCGTATCGACAACTACATGATCGGCATCGCATGAGAAAAACGAGTAGACGGACGGCAGCGATCCGGCCGTTCCCGATGCCTCGCGAGCCAGCAGGGGAACATTAAGCTCGAAAGCTTCCTGTACAGCACCGTTGCGCCAATCCCATTCATGGGGATACAACGAATAGGTGAAACGGTGTTCGCCTTCGTCTGCCTTCGGATCAGGGTCCATAGGCGATCGTAGTAGGGACAGTCGTAATACGTTGCCTTTCACGTCGTAGCCGTATTTACAGTCATTTAATAAACTGACGCCGTAGTTACCCTCGGAAAGATCGGCCCATTTCTGGGCGGGTACTTCGAACTGCGCCAGGTCACTATCGCGATTGGTGTGTGTCGGTCGCTCGACTGTGGCAAACTGCACCTCAAAAGTGGCCCGAGGCGAACGAATATCCACAGGAAATGCCGCTTTGAGAAGGGTTCGCCGCTCCTGCCAGTCCACATGGGTGACGAAATCGACACGTTGTGAGAAGGCGTAGAGCACCACGTCCTGTGTTATGATGCTTTTGCCGGTCTTATACACCATGCGGACGACGACCCGGAGCGGACCATTTTCCGTAACGGTAACGGACTCGGGCTCGCCGGCTGTCCACATGCTCTCTTCGAAGTTAAAGTCGATGTCCCAAGCCTCCCAATTGTTGGGACGGTCTTCGAAAAACTGTAGCACATTGGCCTGTTTGCCTTTGGGTAGCACTTCCCGTTCGGCCATCTTGTCGTAGACGCTCGTCAGATTACCGAATTTGTTAAACCGCAGCCGCAGCAGTTCGTTTTCCATGCCTTTTGGCGTGGCCTTTAGCGTGGGTACCCACTCGGGAGACAGGTCCTCTTTGACGATGCGGTAAACCGCATGCCCCATGGCAGGCACGTTGTTTGTGTCAATCAACAGCGAGCCGTCTTCGGCCCATTGCCAAAGCACGGGATCGCCGTCCGCATCAACAACGGAAAACGTTCCCCGCGGTTTCTTCACATCGATGACCGCGACATCCTGCCGAGGCCAAGGCAAGGTATTCACCACCAACAACGGCGTACCTTCACCGGAGCTGTCGACTCGGGAATCGAGATCGGCCAAGGCTTTGTCTCGAACGACAGCGGCTCCCGCAATGGCGGCTGTCATTTCCGCCTCGCTCCTACGATAGACCTCATTAATCGAGCTGCCCGGAAGGATGTCGTGGAACTGATTGGTCAACACGACCTTCCAGATTTCGTACAAGGCCTCCTGATCATAATCACCTCCATACACCATGGACCAAGCGCTAAGGAATTCGGCGTCGCGCAGCGTGAGCTCGGCCTTGCGGTTGTTCCGTTTGGTCTGGGCTTGCGTGGTCTGACAGCCTCGGTGCAGCTCGAAATAGAGCTCGCCGTTCCACACCGGAAGCTGGTCCGTATCGCACTCCGATGCCATATCTTCAAGGCATTTTCCTGTTGTACCGAACTCGCATTGCGGCACGCCGACAATATTCTTCATGCGCCGGCCCATCTCAAGCATTTCCGGTGTTGGACCGCCGCCGCCATCGCCCCAACCGTAGGGGAACATAAAGGTATCCGTTCGGTCTCGCTGCGCATGTTGTCCAAACTGCTTAATCAGGCTCTTGGGGATAATGTTGCCGTTATAGTCCCAAGGACGTACGGTTAGCACACGGGAACCATCCGCCCCTTCCCATTGGAAAAAGGTGTAAGGAAAATGGGTGAACTGATTCCAATGGATTTTGGTGGTCACAAAGTAGTCCACTTGGGCCTTTTTGAGGATTTGCGGCAGGGCATAGCAATAGCCGAATGTGTCCGGCGTCCAGGCGACACGGGAATGGATTCCGAATTCCTTACGGAAAACCCGGTTGCCATAGACGGCCTGCCGCACCAGACTCTCGCCGGACGGGATGTTGAGATCGGGCTCAACCCAAAAACAGCCGTTCGGCTCCCATCGGCCCTCCTTCACGCGTTCGCAAATGCGCTCGTAAAGCTCGGGGTAGAACTTCTTGGTGATCTCGTACTGGACCGGTTGACTGCATGAGAAATGGTATTCAGGATACCGATCCATGAGGCTGAGGACGGTACCAAAGGTGCGCCCGCATTTGCGTTCCGTTTCGCGGATGGGCCACAACCAGGCTGTATCGATATGGGAATGGCCGATGAGCGTCAGTTGCCCTGAACCTCGCTCGCTGGGGAATTTTTTGAGGCCACGCGCCAGAGCCCGCCGGGCCTTTGTCAACGATTGTTCATAGGCCGGCTCGCCGATGGCATTGAGGTCGACCATCTTGATGGAACGGTCCAGCAAATCGATAAGACGCAGCCGTTGAGTGCTGTTTGGATCCAATTCCATCCACACATCCAGCACGGCTTTGAAATCCCAATAGGCGGCCCAAGCTTCGTCATTCATGACCGCGATGTGGGCATATTCAAAGTCCCGAGTCAGATCGAACTGGGTGCTGGGCACGCCCTCGAGAAGAATCTCAAACTTCTGACCCTTTTTCGCTTTGTCGGCGAGCACAAATACCCGATGGTGATGGTCAAGCCCGCCGACCACATGGCCGTTGATAATGGCCAAGGATTCGCCCTGAGGCCATACCATGGCAACGACTCGTTGGTCCCGCATCCCTTCGGGAATAGCCGTCCGCAACCTGAACCACGTGGTCTGGTCGAAACCGCCCCAGTGACCGGGGATTTCAAAAGGTTTGAAACCGGACTTCGGAGGCTGTTCCGGACCTCGGTCCGGTCCGGTTACGCACGCCTCGACATCGGTAATGGGAGTCTGTTGCGTAAACACAGAATTGAGGATCTCGTTAAGACGCACATAAGCTTGCCGTGCGATGATCTGGCGTTCGGCTTCGAAGTTCGGCATAGGATTCCTTTTCCCTTGGTTTTGAACACGAAAGAACAAGTTGAAGAACGTCTAGGACATATCTCCACCACGTGGTAACGCTCCACTCTGACTCCGGAACGGATGCATGATAGCCCTTAATATTCATCAATGCTGCGGATTATACTGGCGCAGCCTAACTAAGCCAAATCAAAGCATCGTTCCCACACTAAGGGGTTAGCGTATCCAGCAACTCCGCATGAAACCGGCCATTTGTAGCGATGACATCATGACGATCGCCAAACACGCGAATCGGCGAACCATCCATACGACTGACAACACCGCCGGCCTCCTCCACGATGAGCACGCTGGCCGCATAATCCCAGGGTTTGAGGCCGACATGGATATAGGCATCCGTATCAGCA
>PWNM01000573.1 GCA_003557825.1 Candidatus Hydrogenedentota bacterium
ACAACCAGCGAGAGGATGTTATGACACACCGCGAACGGTTTATGGCGGCCCTTGACCGCAAACCCATTACGGGGCGCGTGCCCCATTTTGAGTTGGTCTTCTTTCTCACCATGGAGGCCCTGGGTAAGGTCCACCCGTCGCACCGCCATTACGGCCAATGGGACCAGATGTCGGAGAACGAACGGAGCTTGCACCGCAACGAAATTGCCGACATTTATATTGAAACTGCCCGACGATACGAGCACAGCGCCATCTTTCTCCATCCGAACCCGGGCACGCCCGACGAGGTGCTGCGGCTCATCGACTTGGTCCGCGAAAAATCGGGCGACGAATATTTCCTGATGCTCCATGGCGATGCCACCTTCTCGATCCCATCGGGCACGGACATGATCGAGCAGACCACCTGGTTCTACGAACACATGGACGAAGCCAAAGAACAGGCCGACCGCATGGTGGACAACCAATTGGCCCATGCGACTAAACTGGCCCAACACGGCGGCCTCGACGGATTCGCCCTGTGCGCTGATTACTGTTTCAACGATGCCCCCTTCCTCAGTCCGGACATGTTCGCCGAAATCATTACACCCTATTTGACACGGCTCGTGGCGGGCCAGCGGGAATTGGGCTTTTATTCCATCAAGCATACCGACGGCAACATTATGCCCATTCTCGATCAGCTTGTAGAGGCCAACCCCCATGCGCTGCATTCCCTCGATCCCCAGGGCGGCATCGATATCGCCGAAGTCAAACGGCTCTACGGCAACCGGATCTGCCTCATCGGCAACGTCAACTGCGGCCTCCTTCAGTCCGGCACCGACGACGAGGTAGTGGCATCGGCCCGCTATTGCATCGAGCACGGCATGCCCGGCGGCGGGTATATCTTCTCAACGAGCAACTGCGCCTACACCGGTCTGGCCCTCGAACGATACGAACTGATGTGGAATGTTTGGCACAAGGAAGCCATCTACCCGGAGGGATGACGCGGCCCCGATGACTGCCTCGATCGCCATAGAACCGCGCGGTCCGCTGGATGCCCGTGTTACCATTCCCGGCTCGAAGAGCTGTACGGCCCGGGCGCTGGTCATGGCCGCGTTGACCGAGGGGACGAGCGTCCTTCTCGAACCGGCCGATTGCGACGATTCCAGCTACATGATCGGCGGATTACGCGGTCTTGGACTCGATATTTCCAACGAACCCGGCCGGGTGACGGTTCACGGACAACCCTTCACGCCCCCGACCGAGCCTCTTTTTTTGGGCAACTCGGGCACAGCGGTGCGTTTTCTTGCTGCCGCCTGCGCCACCCTTGAGGGCGAGGTAATTCTCGACGGCTCGGCCCGCATGCGCGAACGGCCCATTGAGGATCTCGTGACAGCGCTCCACGCATGGGGCGTCACAGCAGAGACCCCAACGGGCTGCCCGCCGGTCCGTATACGAAGCACGGGGCAGTTCGGCGGCGCCACCACGGTGAAGGGGTCAGCCAGCAGCCAGTACCTCACCGGACTCCTATTGGTCGCCCCCCGGGCAACCGAAGATGCAATCATCCACATCGACGGCGAACTGGTCTCGAAGCCCTATATCGATCTCACCCTCGCCATGATGGCCGAACGAGGTATTACCGCCCAGCACGACCGCTACCGATGCTTCGAGGTCGCCGCCGGTCAATCCTACGCGCCGGGGACGTATCCCATCGAAGCCGATGCTTCGGGCGCGTCGTACTTCTTCGCGGCAGCGGCCATCGCCGGCGGCCGGGTGCGGGTCGAGAACCTGACCATGGCCTCGTCCCAGGGCGACGCCCAGTTTCCCCGTGTTCTTGAGCAGATGGGTTCCATGGTCACCCAAGGACCGGACTGGATCGAAGTAGCCGCGGGCGACTGTTTGCGCGGCATCGACATCGACCTCAATGCCATGCCCGATATGGCTCAGACCCTCGCCGTGACCGCCTTGTTCGCCGATGGCCCGACCACCATTCGCAACGTGGCCAACCTGCGCATCAAAGAGACGGACCGCATCCATGCGACAGCGACCGAACTGCGGAAACTCGGCGCGTCGGTGGACGAGTTCGACGACGGCCTCGCCATCACCCCCGGTCCGTTTCAGCCCGCCGCCATCGACACCTACGACGACCACCGCATGGCCATGAGCTTTGCACTTGCCGGACTTCGCATTCCCGGCGTAGTCATCAACGATCCCGGCTGCGTGGCCAAGACCTTTCCCGATTTTTTCGACCGCTTCGCCCGGCTTGAGTAGGGCGACAACCTCCTCGGCATCACGCAAGGGGCATATGGAGGGATTAGTGTATGGGGTACGCAGGCACGCTCAACGAACGAGAACGATTCATCGAGACATTAAGCTTTGGAACGCCCGATCGCATTCCCTTCGTTCCCGGCGGACCGCGCCAATCGACCTTGGCAGCCTGGCAGCGCCAGGGCCTACAGGAACCGTCTAACTGGTATGGCGAGCTATGCGCCGCGATTGGCCTTCCCATACCCTCCTTTAAGCCCAGAACCACACCAGGGGTCAATTTCCGGATGATTCCGACGTTCGAGGAAAAAATTCTCGAACATACGCCCGGTTCATCCGAAGGCCACGGCCATTACATTATGCAGGACTGGATGGGCAACGTCATCGAGATCTCGGACGCCTATGACGCCACATATATCCGTAACGCCATTGATTTTGTCACGCGCCGGTGGATTCGGTTCCCGGTCACAGATGAAGCCGATTTCGAGGCGATGAAACGACGCTATGATCCGCACGACCCGGCGCGATATCCGGATGACTTCTCCGAGCGCGTTCAAGCCCTGCGTAACCGGGACTATCCCTGCGAGATCACGGTAAATGGCCCCTTTTGGCAACTCCGTGAATGGTGTGGGTTCGAACCGTTGTGTGCGTTGTTTCTCGAGAACCCCGCTTTCGTCGAGGCGATGATAGCCTTTTGGTCCGATTTTGTCGTGACTGCCCTGGAACCCTTACTCGATGCCGGCGTACTCGACAACCTATGGGTGTCGGAAGACATGGCCTTCAAGGCCCATCCCATGATATCGCCCGAGATGACCGCCCGGTACATTGCCCCGGTCTACGCGCGATGGTCCCGCCTCTGCCGCGATGCCGGCGTACCCCTGTTCAGCCTGGACTCCGACGGCTGCGTGGACCTGCTCATCCCCATTTGGATTGATCATGGCGTCAACGTCAGCGGCCCCAATGAAGTGGCAGCCGGATGCGATCTTAACGCCTATCGCGCCCGGTTTGGTCGGTCCATGGCCTACACAGGCGGCATCGACAAACGGGCCATTGCCGCAGGGGGCAGCGTCATCGAAGGCGAATTGGCTCGGCTGACACCTCTGATACGAGACGGAGGGTACCTCCCCTCCTGCGACCATGGCGTTCCGCCCGACATCTCCTGGCCCAATTACGTTCGATACGGACGCCTGCTCGCCGAACTAACCGGATGGATATAGCCAGACCATGCCTTTCAGCGTCATGCGGTACAGCCTATCCACGAGGATCTATATTCCTTACAATACCAAAGACGAAATGTGCATTGACAAATGGCTATATTTATTGTAATATCCGATTATTACGCACTTAAATCAAAAAATAGTGTCCTGTTTTACACACAACGGGGAAAACAGTTGCCCCTATAGGGGGAAACGGCGGAGCCGACAAGGAGCGTGGGCTCAACGAAGCGCGGAGATCGTGGTATAACAGTAGATAGACCGTTAGGTCCTTTGCCCTTGCCCCATTGAGGTGTTTATGAATCGTTCCGGTTATTTCTTTACATGGCTTGGCGGTCTTCTCGTATTTCTGATCTTCCTGACGACGTTTGCTTCTTCTGCTCAGGATATCCCCATCCAGGTGCAAACACGGGCGGATCGTGCCCGAACTGTCCAGGAACTACGCCTGCAGGCGGAGAGCCGCAGGGAAGCAGCCCAGGCCCGGGGTCGTGCCAAAGGTTGGTCGATTCGCGGGGTCACGGCCGAGGCAGCCGTCTTTGAGCTTATCAAAATCACAGACGACCGGCCCTTTTACTACATCACCAGCAACATCAATGCGGGCATCTCTACCGCCGCGGATCAGGTCCGCAATACCTCGCCTTATGACCTCAACGGTGAAGGGATCATCGCCGGTATTTGGGACGCCGGGGCCGTACGGGCATCCCATCAGGAGTTTGGGGGCCGGGTGGTAATTAAAGACGGCAGCTCGAACGACAACCATGCCACCCATGTGGCGGGAACCATCGGAGCGGGCGGAGTCCGGGAAGACGCTTTGGGCATGGCTCCGGAGGCCACCATTCACTCGTACGACTGGAACAGCGACCTCGCCGAGATGGCGGATCGGGCGGCAACGGAACCGGACCAGACGGATCAGGTCTATGTATCGAATCATTCCTATGGCACGATAACCGGCTGGCAATCGGGGGATTGGTCCGGTTCGTCCGGCCCCCACTGGTTCGGAGTCTGGGGCGAACGAGAAGACCGGGGGTTTGGCCGGTACGATACAAGGGCGCGCAGTTGGGATGCACTGTGCTACGACGCACCCTATTACCTGCCCTTTCGAGCAGCGGGCAACGATCGCACCGACACTGCGCCCTCGGCAGGAACCACGTTTTACTATTATGAAGGCGGCGAATGGTACAGCAAGGACTATGATCCCGAAACCGATCCCTTCAGCGACGGCCACAAAAACGGAGGCTACAACACGGTCGGCTTTCAGGGCGTGGCGAAGAATATCATGACGGTGGGGGCGGTGAACGATGCCGTGAGCGGGGGCATCCGAAACCTGGGCAACGCGACCATGTCCAATTTTAGCTGTTGGGGGCCGACGGACGACGGGCGCATCAAACCGGATATCGTGGCGAACGGCGTCGGACTCTACTCCAGTACCGCCGGAAGCAACTCGTCCTATGCGACCTACAGCGGCACGAGCATGGCATCGCCCAACGCCGCGGGATCTGCCCTGTTGCTCATCGAACAATACCGCACGCTGTTCCCCGGCGAAGATATGCGGTCGAGCATGCTCAAGGGGCTCATCATCCATACTGCCGACGATCTGGGCAATCCGGGGCCCGACTACCGGTTTGGTTGGGGATTGATGAATACCCGAGCTGCAGCGGACCACATACTTGCTCACAGCGCCGATCCCAGCGCCTTGCATATGGTCGAGGGCCGGTTGAGCACAGGGCAGGCGGAACACACCTACACGGTTACATCGAATGGCGCGGCCCCGATACGAGTAACCTTGAGTTGGACGGATCCGCCCGGCCCCGCCCTAACGGGTCTCAACGCCCCCACCCCCGTGCTCGTCAACGACCTCGACCTCCGAGTTACCGGACCGGATGGCGAGACAGTTTATTACCCGTACATCCTGGACCGGGAAAACCCAAGCTCAGCGGCCACCACCGGTGACAACCTCGTTGATAATGTTGAACAAGTCCATATCGCAGAACCGACAGCGGGCGTCTACTCGTTAGCGATATCGCATAAAGACGAACTGACTGACGACCAACAATACTTCTCCTTGTTGATTAGTGGTCAATCGGCGGCTCATTACACCCTTACCTATACAGCCGGTATGGGAGGCTCCATTGATGGAGAAGCCGTACAGATTGTCGAACACGGTTCGGACGGGTCGCCTGTCGAAGCCGTGCCCGATGACGGCTATTCTTTTGTCCAATGGTCCGACGGCGTGGCGGACAATCCGCGCACCGATACCGTCATCACAGCCGACCTGGCCGTGGAGGCCGAGTTTGCCATCAACACCTACACCCTCACCTACACGGCGGGTGATGGCGGCTCGTTATCGGGCAATGCCGAGCAGACTGTCAACCATGGGGCGGACGGCTCGCCTGTCGAAGCCGTGCCCGATGAGGGCTATTTCTTCGTCCAATGGTCCGACGGCGTGACGGATAATCCGCGGACCGATACCGACATCACCGCCGACCTGGCCGTGGAGGCCGAGTTTGCCATCAACACCTACACCCTCACCTACACAGCGGGCGATGGCGGCTCGTTATTGGGCACTACCGAGCAGACTGTCGAACATGGCGCGGACGGCTCACCCGTCGAAGCCGTGCCCGATGAGGGCTATTCCTTTGTCCAATGGTCCGACGGCGTGACGGACAATCCGCGGACCGATACCGACATCACAGCCGACCTTGCTGTGGAGGCCGAGTTTGCCATCAACACCTACACCCTCACCTACACAGCGGGTG
>PWNM01000560.1 GCA_003557825.1 Candidatus Hydrogenedentota bacterium
CCGGATTCGTTCAAGGAGTGCCTCTCCGCTCGGGAAGCGGCAGAGGCCATGGCTCGTGGCATACTTAATGCCGATCCGGAGTGCGATGTGGTACTGCTTCCCATGGCCGATGGAGGCGAGGGGACCGTGGATGCTCTGTTGGCGGCAGCCGATGGTGAACGGGTAACCGTATTGATTACTGGACCTTTGGGCGGACCGGTTGAGGCCTCGTATGGCCTACTCGACGGGGGCGCGACAGCGATTATTGAAATGGCGGCGGCCTCGGGATTGGCCCTCATTCCACCCGGCGAACGCGATGCGGGCCGCGCAACAACGCGAGGAACGGGTGAATTGATGGCCCATGCCCTCGATCACGGCGTCGCGCAGATCATCGTCGGCTTGGGCGGCAGCGCGACCACCGACGGCGGCGCGGGCATGGCCCAGGCCCTGGGATGGCGTTTGCTCGATGGTAATGGCGAAGAACTCGAACCCGGCGGCGCAGCTCTCGAACGTCTGGACCGTATTGACGGGTCCAACCGCCACCCACGGCTTGGTTCCTGCACGATCCGAGTCGCCTGCGACGTGACGAATCCCCTTTGCGGCCCCAATGGTTCGGCCCGCGTTTATGGTCCTCAGAAGGGGGCGAGTCTCGAACAGGTAGAGCAGCTCGATGCGGCTTTGGGACTGCTGGCCGCCGTGGTCAAACGCGATATTGGCTGCGATATGGCCGAAATGCCGGGCGCGGGGGCCGCAGGTGGTTTGGGTGGCGGGTTGGTTGCATTCGCCAACGGAACCCTGTGTCCTGGATTTGACCTGGTCGCCGAAGCGTGTCATCTCGATGACCAGCTAACGGGCGCGCATCTGGTGATCACGGGCGAGGGGCGCATGGACGGTCAAACGGCCATGGGAAAGACCATTGCAGGCCTAGCCGAACGAGCAACCCGAAAGGGGATACCCGTGGTGGCCGTGGCAGGATCTTTGGGTGAAGGATGGGAAACTGTATATGATAGAGGTGTTACGGCGGCCTTTGCCTTGGGCGACAAACCTATGTCGCTCGATACCGCCATGGCGCGGGCCCCGGAGTTGATCGAGCAATGTACTGAATCCATCATGCGGCTTTGGAAAGCCGCCGGGACGTTTCATGACACACGCATTTAATGCCATTACATTTGCCGACCCCGATCGTACCCATCAGATCCTGGAGGAGCTACAACCGCCCGAATCGGTTCAATCCCATCTGGCTGCTGCCCTGGAAGAAGCGTCCCATCCGGATACGGTACTGCTGCGGCTGGCTCGGTTCTTCGATGCCGCCCCTGATCCGGAGTCCGAATGGGACCGGTTAGCATCCGATGAACGGTGTACCCGTTTGCTGACCACCTTGCTGGGCCAAAGCGATTATCTCACCGATATCCTTTGTCAGGATCCCGGTATCATGACCACCATTAGTAATCGTGATGCCCTGGAGGCCACTCCGGAACGGGATGCGCTTTTCGATGTCCTTTGGGCGCGACTCGAATTGTTGGAGCGATTCGAAGAGCAGCGTCATGAACTGCGCCTGTTCAAGCAACGAGAGATCCTGCGGATTGCCGCGCGGGACTTGTTCGCTCATGCGCCCATTCGGGAAGTAACGGAGGACCTTTCCAATTTGGCCGATGCGGCGCTCGAGGCATCGCTCCGATGCGCCGCCATGGACCTGGACCGACGCTTCGGCGCGCCCTGTCAGGATGGCGAATCGGAACGTAGGAACCCCGCCACATTCTGCATCTTGGCCATGGGCAAGCTTGGCGGACGGGAGCTCAATTTTAGTTCGGACATCGACCTGATCTTCCTCTACTCGGATGAAGGCGAGACGACCGGGGGCGAATCGGGAACCATCGATAACCGGGGTTACTACCAACGCCTTGGCGAACGCATCATCAAGGCCATGTCGGAGACGACGGCGGCCGGAAATGTGTTCCGCGTCGATATGCGATTGCGGCCCTATGGCGACGGCGCGCCCTTGGCCTGTAGCGTCGACCATGCCTTGGCCTATTACGAAAACACGGGCCAGGCTTGGGAACGGCAAGCGTTGATTAAAGCGCGCCCCGCCGCAGGCGATCTGGCCCTGGGGGAATTGTTTCTCGAGCAAACCCGGCCCTTTGTGTTTCCCCGGTATTTCGACGACGCTACTCTTGAAGACATTCGCCAGGTCAAAGCCCAGATGGAACTGCAGATCGAACGTCAGGGCCAGACCCATACCGAGGTAAAGTTGGGGCGGGGCGGTATTCGCGATGTCGAGTTTACCGTACAGATGCTGCAATTGCTCAATGGCGGCCGCATGCCCGAGCTGCGTGTGCGCAATACGCTTGATGCCATCGATGCCTTGGGCCAACAAGGATTTTTACGTCCCTTAGACGCAGATACCCTTGCTCGGAATTACCGGTATATGCGCCGGGTCGAGCACCGGCTACAAATTAAGGGGGGGCAGCAAGTCCACGCGCTGCCGGACGATCCACGTGAACTTGAGGAGTTCGCCCTGCGGCTTGGCTATCCCGATCGAGATACCTTTATGCGGGATTACCAGGCTCGGGCCGATGCAACGCGGGCCATTCTCGAGCAGTTCCTCGCTTCCGAAGGAGCCGGCGACCGGTGGGTGTACGATCTCTTACATCCCCAACACGGGGGCGAGATCGGTCTGAAACGATTGTTGGAACTGGGTTTTGCGTCGCCCGAGCGAGCCCGGGAGGAGCTGATGCAACTGTACGCCGGTCCAAGCGACCGTCCCAACAGCCTCCGTGTTCGCCAGCAGTTTACGTCCATGGTTCCGCATATGCTGCGGACCATGGCGCAATGGAACGATCCCGACGCCATTCTGACGCAGGTCGGTCATATGCTGGCGAGTATCCATGCTCCCGGTGCGCTCTACGATATCCTGGCCCATCATCCTCATCTGCCCAAGTATCTCGTCGAGCTAGTGGCCAACAGCCGCTATCTTGCAAGGATCTTGGCGCAGGAACCCGGTTTATTTGATACGTTCGGCTCCCATCATGCCTTGGCAGTGCCCGCCACCCACGATGCCCTCGAAGAAGAGCTCGAAGCCCTCAGCGAAGCCTATCCGGTGGAGGAAGCCTTGTATCACCTCCATGCCGGCGAGACCCTCCGCATTGGCATGCGCGAGTTGTTCCAGGGTATCGATGTGTTCCATGTGGGTCAAGAGCTTACCGTGTTGGCCGAGGTGATACTGGACAGAGTCCTGCATCGGGCGCGGCGGCGCATGGCGGTTCGCTATGGCGATACGCCGACCGCCTTTGCCGTGCTCGGTCTCGGAAAGATGGGCGGCGCAGAACTGGGCTACGGCAGCGATCTCGATATCGTCTTTGTCCATGGCGCCAATGCAGCAATCGATTCGGGCATGGCCCCATCCGAGTTCTTTTCCGCTGTGGCGTCAGCCACGATCAACGGACTCAAGGAACGGACCGCCCACGGCGTGTTGTATGATGTTGATGCGCGACTGCGACCCGATGGCATGAAAGGCATGCTGGCCGTCAGTGCATCGCGATTGGTCGAGTATTACCAGCATGAGGCCCAGGCTTGGGAACGACTGGCCTTGGTAAAGGCCCGCGCTGTGGCGGGGCCGCCCGATTTTTGCACGGCTCTTAATGAGCTCGTTCGCGAATTGAGCTTTCATCGACCTTTTACGTCTGAGGACGTGGCTCATATCGCGGATGTGCGTGACCGACTTGCGGCGAGTGCATCGCCCCTCGACCTAAAGAAATACGAGGGAGGCCTCATCGAGATCGAATTCCTGATTCGGTTGTTGCAGGTACGCCATGCCGCCGAGCACCCTGCTCTGATGCGGAACGATGTGCGCGGCGCGTTGACGGGATTGCAAAAGGCCGGCGCGTTGAAGGACGAGTCCGCACAGGCCTTGCTCGATGCGTATACCCTGCTCCGGCGTATCGAGAACCGCATACGTATGGCGGAAGGCGCATCAGGCAGCGAGTTGCCCGATGATCCCGATGCCCGCGCCGATCTGGCGGCGCGCCTGGGTATTGAAGGCGACCTCCTCGATCTCGTCAACCATGCTCGGCAACAGGTCCGCCGCCTTTATCAGGCTACCGTGGACGCTTGGGATGCCTAGCGCAGGCGCGCGTCGCTCACGTCGAGGCGATACATAATCTGATTGTAATCGTATCGGGGCGTGGCGTGCTCCTGTCCTGAGAACATCTTCGTGTAGGTCCCCTCGAAGTAGATCAACCGTCCGCCGTCTTGGTTGAAAAAGGCATGGTGGGCCGGATTGTAGAAGCTATACTGGTCGTGGGTGACGATGCGGCGCGCCTGCGTCCAGGGACCCGATGGCGACGGTGCTTCGGCAAACCAGACCTCGCCCAGGAACGACCGCCCGCCGATCTCCGACCCAATCATGATCCACTTGTCCAGATACGCGTTGTACTGGAAGGACCCGCGATGGAGCTGGATCGTTTCGTCTGATTCCATGTCTTGCAGATGGAAGCGCCGTTCTTCGGAGTCCATCAGTCCCGCCTCGACCAGTTGTTGTTCCTCGTCCTGTCCCACAGGATCCGTATCGGTGCGCCAAGCCCAAACCAGCTTTCCGTCTTTGTCTCGCATAACGGGCGAATCGGCCCCGTTCATCTGGCCGCCCGGTTCGAGGCAGGTAAAGGCTTCATATCCCTCTGGGTTCTGCAGGGCGTCGAGGGTAGCCGTGACGCGTACCAAAGGAAAGGGCCGGGGGAACACGTAATACCGAACGCCATCGTCCTCCATCGGCACGGCGTGCCCTTGCGGATAGCGCCAAGGCTCGTCGAGGTCAAAGGTGCTGAGCGTTTCAAATTCCTCACGCTCGTCGTCAAAGATGACCAGTCCATGGTCCACCGGTTCGCCTAGGCTCTTTAGGGTCGTTTGCCGGGCGACCAGCCTTTTGCGCCCGTCGGCATCGGGGACCGTCATCAAGGCATCGAGCCATATCAACAAGGCCCGGTCGTCCACGATAGGACACATGGGCTTGGTAAAGCCGGTATCATCGACGAAGTATTCGAGGTTGATGCCCTCGGAGGGGTCCAGGCCGCCGTGCTCGGGCAAGTCCGACACCGCGCCGCTGCTCTGGAAATTACCGAGGGGATAGCCGGGGCGACCGGTATCCCCCCATATCCAAAACACGCGGTCCTGATACACCGTGGCTAAAACCGAATCCTGTCCCATGACATCGCCGTTGAGCACCGGCTCATCGAGAGGAACCGGTTCGCCGGTAAGCACGCTGTCGCGATAGATGCCCTGACCGGTTATCCGATACAGCCGTTCGGCGATGTTCTCCCGTTCGAGCTCGATGGTCGCCGTTCCGCCGGGTTCGAGGTTCAAGGCTACCCCCCGCATGCCGAACCGATCTTCGGGATACCGATACCCATGGCTCGATACATGGACGAAGACTTCTCTACCCATCAGGCCCGGTTCGTGGATGGCGGCAATCCCATGGCTGTCCGTGTAGTGGACAATTTCATTGGTCGTTCGCAGCGCCACCATGGGCACGCCTCGGCCCGTTTCCCCATCGACGACGCGCACCTGGAACCAGGGTGTTCCATCATCGGCTCCGATGACCATGGTCCATAGGGCCAGAATGGCCGGAATACCAATCGACATGTCGCACCTCGCTTATAGATTAAGCTGTTTTGTTCTATAGCCGGTTGCCGTAGCGATACCGAAACCGGCCTAACGGAGCCGCGTCTCCATGGGTATAGACATCCATGATGTCGCCCGGATTTTGCATGTTGTCGATCCATTTGAACTCGATAGCGAAATCGCCTTCCGGAATTCGCAGGAACGAACGCGGTACGGCTACATGCATTTGGTTGCCTTCAACGCGACAGTCAACCGAACCCACCGAACGCCATTCCCAGCCGCCCACGGAGATATCCAACGAGGTTTGTTCCGGCCCCGTCGGTTCACGGTTGACGAAATAGCTGAAGCCTTCCCAATCCAGTTCGCCATCGCCCAGCACATCGATGAACAGCCACATCCAATTCGGATCGGTGTGGGGCGAGATGGGCTCGCGGGTCTCGGCGTAGAAGTAGATCGCATCGTCGTCATGGGCGACCTTCAACTGGCGGAAATCGTTTCGGCCCGAGGTGACCGTGTAATGGTGGTCGCCGCAGCCCGGGAAATCGCGGGGTAAGGTCGCCAACGCATGGGCCTCGTAGACGTTCTCC
>PWNM01000215.1 GCA_003557825.1 Candidatus Hydrogenedentota bacterium
CTCCAGAGCGAGGCTGAATTCGAAAAATTTCGAAATCACATAGAGACAAGCAGAGACTATGATGAGTCGGACCATAGCCCCCGCATTGGCAAGACGCACAACCGATGCGATAGCGGCTCCGCCAATTAGGATCGACGCCGCGCTGTGTAGCGAAATATGAAGCAGCGGGAGCTCGGGAACGGCTAGTTGCGCGAAATAGGTGGCCGTCTTAAGCGCTGCTCCCGCCAGGAAACAGACGCAGATAGGAGAATCGAGAAAATGCCAAAGCCGTACAAGCGCTCGGAAAAAGCCGCCGGGTTCCTCGTCGGCTATGGCGCTCCTCAGGGGATCTGAGCGCTTCTCGTGTGGCGTAGCCATGGGCGGCAGTTCTCCTTATCCTCCCGGAGCGTCTGTGACCGATATAGTAGGCCAAATCGTGCCCCAATAGAGTATGGCCCGCAACGACGTCGTCATCGGAATGCCGCCAACTTCCGCTGACGGCCTTCCCCTATGTGAATCCTAGGCGTTTAGTGTATCAAGTACGGCATCCGGAGCCATGTCTGGGCTTATCCCATCCAGCAGGGCACGGTTTTTTGGCTCAAGCTGTTGTCCAACTGTTTCGAAAAAGGTGTTCTTCGCAGCGGTGTCGGCAAAGCTATGGGCAGCCCAATCGCTAAGATAGCCCATTCCTTTCGCGGCTTGCAGTTGCGTATGGGCATAGAAAATATGCGCGCCTTTCAGGAATTCGGCGGCATGTTTCTGCATTTCGGGCGCGCTGAAGTCATCGACAAATCGCAGACCGTGGGCGTTCATTTCTGTGCCGACGGCAATGGGTAGATGCCGTTCTTGGGCCATGGCGACAAACTCGTCGAAGTTTTTCACCTTCTGGGCCTTCACCTTCGGGTCTGAAATGTTCCAGTTTCGGTCCGGTACAATGTTTACAGCAGCCGAGCCGGCCTTCATGGATACGTCGAGCAGCCGCTCCATCTCCTGTTCGCCGTCCGAGGTGCCATCCAGATACGTAAACGTCGGAATCGCTCCGGCGTCGGCGGCAAATTGGGCCACCTTCGCCAATAGGGGGAAATCGGGCCCCTCGGGTTGCACGTATCCGACCCCGCCGGCTTTCATGGTCTTCGAGCGAATCAGGCCCTGAATCTCCGGTCCGGACGGAAGCGCTTTGCGAACGGTTTCGGCGTCAGCGCTCAGCTTTTCGCACCAGAATGCCACCAGGTCTTCCTCGTTGGGAAATAGCGTCCGAGCTTTGGCATCGAAGGCCATACACAAATGCCGCTCCGTAGCATTGCCCGCAGGCGTGAATGGCAATACGTCCGTCTCGTAATCGAGGGTGACCGGAGCAAGGGCCGGATTCACCCGTTCGAGCATGCTCCGGTTGCGCCCCTGGGCGATGTCCTTCAATTCGGCCAATACCACGGGATCGGCGGACTCCTTGCTGGTGAAGCCGATTCCCATGTAATAGGCTATTCCAGGTTCGCCCGGCGAGTTGATCACCTTGTCGGCGAATTCCGGCACGAAGACCCGCGTCTCGATGCCCGCACATCCCCGCAGATTGAGCCGATTCGCCGCCTCCAGAAATTCGTCCACCGCATCCAGCACATCGAAATCGACGATGCCGGCGACCCGCAGGCCTTCGCAGCGCGCCTTCCAGGCGAAATAGGTGGGCGAATAGCCGTAACCGTTAAACGAGAAGAACGTATGGGCGTGAATGTTCACAATGGGTTGGGGGTCGGGAAAGGTAATGCTCCCCGCCTCGACTTGCGCAAGCAATGCATCAAGAGCAGAACGGCGTTTGGCCGGGTCAAAATCGTTGAGTTGTTCTTCCAGGGCGACTTGAGATACGGACATGGGAACATGCTCCTTTTGGCATTTGGGTTAACCAGGGTTTTGCGAGGGATGCATCGAGATACGTCGGGTCCAAGATGGGAGACTGCATGGTCTACT
Organism: Candidatus Hydrogenedentota bacterium; assembly: GCA_003557825.1. Lineage (GTDB taxonomy): Bacteria > Hydrogenedentota > Hydrogenedentia > Hydrogenedentales > SLHB01 > PWNM01. Next base: position 1,939 of record PWNM01000215.1, read on the forward strand.
CATGGCCTCGTCGGGTATTGCTAGCGAATGGAATCTCCCCGCACGCTTGATCCTACCCGATCCGAGCCGGCCCTGTCTATGGCAAAGATAAATACCTAAATGAAGTAGGCTTGGAGTCCAAGATTCGTGCGGCTCAGCACGGATATACCAAGCCAACATGAAAAAGGAACGCTGCGAATGAACAAAGGAATTAGTGCGGATTAATCGCCTGTTGCACCGCCTGAATAGGCTTTTTGAGGTCCGTGGCATCCAACGCCGTCGGGTCGCAGTCGTGTTCGATCTCGAGGAGCATAAAGGCCGCCAATCCCGACCAGCCCCAGAACGGTCCCTGCCCACAACCCGCTCCGGTCTCGGCGTTATAGAACTCATACGGATGCTCATGGGCGGCCAACACAGCGTAGGACCGGTCGGCCAAGACCGCCGCCTCTTCGCGAAATCCGTAGCGTCGAAGCCCTTGCATGATGATGTAATTGGCGGGAATCCACAACGAGCCGCGCCACGTGCAAGCGCTATAGTCGCCCTCGCGAGGTTCTTGCGAATACATCGGCTCGGTTCGGGCATAGGTCGCCACGGGATGGGGAGCCCAGAATTCGCCCGGATTAAGCAGATGCCGTTTGACGCTGCTAGCGGCTTGATGAGGCGTCGCCACATCGGCCCAGAGAGTGGCAAAGGCCATGGCATACTTAACTGGAATGAGTTTCCCGGTCCGACGGTGCCGGTCGAAAAAGCATTCCTCGTTGCTATCCCATAACAGCCGCTGGATGGCATCCTTTCGGGCCCGAGCCGCTTCCCGTAGATCCTTCGCTTGCTGGATATCCCCTGCTTGTTCCATGAGGATGGCCAAGGCCTGGCATTCGCGAACGAGGAAGCTGTTCAGGTCCACCCCTTCGCAGAAGTTCGCCTGCCATCCTCCGGCGCGCTCGAATTGGTTGTCCTCGCCGCAGTGAGGGCCGCTGTTCCATTCACTCAATCCGTTGCCGTCGCGATCGCAATCATCAAGCCAGTAATTGACGTACTTCCGAAGCTTGTGGCGCATTTCGGGCGTAATCCATTCGAAATCGCCGTCGTACCGTGATGCGAGCAATGCCGTCTGCGCCAGAAAGGGTTTGCAGTGTTCGAGGTCTTCTTCGGCCCGCCATCCCAGTTGCTCCCGTTGGAACACTCGTGGGATAAAGCCGGAGTCACGCTGGGTACTCAGAAACAATCGGACGCCGTTCCGAGCATACTCGGTTTCACCAAGATAGTACAGGGTCAGTGTCTCGAAATACAGGTCCCAATCATATAATGTACCGTATTGATATCCCGTATAGAACCGCAGTTCCGTTTCCGGATCGGTCCGTACGCCTTTATCCAGCATCAGCGTACGCAGACGCGCTGCCAGCGCCCCCTGGCTCGATTCCATTTTGTTTTCCCCCGAAGAATTACGCCTTAAAGGCTCCCGATGTGACACCCTCGATGAACGGTTTCGTTGCATAGATAAACAACAGCAGCAACGGAATGCTCGACACCATATAGGCCGAGAACAAGGTGCTGAAGTTCTGGGCGTACTGCGACGTCGCCATCACATACAACCCCGACGCGATGGGATGGAGGTCACCGTCCATGAGCGTCACAAAGGGCCAGATAAAATTGTTCCAGGCGCCGAAAATGGACATGATGATCACCACCGACACCACCGGTTTGGACAAGGGCAGGACGATGTTGCCGTAGAGCTGTAGATGCCCCGCCCCGTCGATACGGGCCGATTCGAACAGGTCTTCGGGCAAACCGTCAAAGAAGCTCTTGAAGATATACGTTGCGATGACCTGACCGCCGGCAATGTACGGCAGGATCATCACCCAGTACGTGTTAAGCAAGCCCAGATGCCGCACCACCATGAAACTCGGTACGAACGTAAGGACCCCCGGGAACATCATGGCCGCAATCATATAGTAGAAAAGCGCACGATGGCCGGGGAACTTGTATCGAGAGAGAATATACGCGGCAATGGATGCTGAAAGCACCGTCCCGAATGCGACGCATACGACGACAAACAGCGTATTGAGCAGATAGGTCCGCAGAATCTCCCAGCCGAGCGTGTACCCTCTCGTGGCAGTGTCCCAATGCTCACGCAGCGCTTCTCCCGCTGGCATTTGAACCTCTTCGCCTTCATCGTCAAGGAAGGCCACCGTCGTGTCTTCTTTCCCCTGAAGCACCAGCCGGCCGCTTTCAATGATGCCGTGGAACGACGCCGGCACCCCGAAAAAGGCATGGTAGATCTCGTGGTTTGTGCGGAACGAATTATTCAGCGCAAACGCAAACGGAATGAGCGTTAACACGGCAAATATGCCGATGAAAAAATGTAGGATTAGATTACGTACAGATTTCATGCCCGGCCCTCCAGCTCTTCCGTCGAACGCACATAACGGAACGTCAAAACGGTACAACCAAATATCAGGGCGAACAGAAACACGCCAATGGCACATCCATAGCCCATTCGTTGGAAACTAAAGGCATTAAAATACATCCACAAAGCGGGGACCATCGTGCGGAAACCGGGGCCGCCTCGCGTCATGATGAAGAGCCCTTCGAACATCTGAATCCCCATGATCAACGAAATGACCATGATCAGTTTCAACTGGCTCATCACCATAGGGATATCTATCAAGAAGAACTTGCGCAGACCGGTGCATCCCTCAATGAGCGCCGCTTCGTTCACGCTTGTTGGAATGCCCGAAAGTCCCGCATAGTAGATCAACACATCGATGCCGCCAACCCAGGGAAAGCCGACAAAGGCCACGGCAAACAACGCGGTACGGGGATCCGCCAACCACCCGCGCGTCAGCCCTTCAAGGTCGATATCGATACCCCTCAATTGCACCCAATCATGGGCGGCCCGCAGGAACTCGTTTATCATGCCTGCATCGTTATAGATCATCCCGGCCCAAATGAGCTGCATCGCCACGCCCGGTACCACGATGGGGACCAGAAACACCACCCGGTAAAAATAGCGCGAAGGCTCCCGGGTCAGCGAAAAGATCAGCTTCGCCACGATTAACGGCATCGTCAACCGTGTCACGACCATGAACCCGGTTAAAAAGAACATGTTTCCCACCGAAGGCCAGGTGGTCGGATCCCGGAACAAAAATTCGATGAAATTAGTAAGCCCGAGAAACTCCGAGTCGCCGCCGACTTCGAAGGCGTACAACGAACCGATAAACGCCCACAGCACCGGAATGTAGACGAACACGCTAAGCATCCCTATCGGTATGATTAGGAGCGCATAACACCCCAGCCAATATCGAACCCGGTGGCTCAGAAACCCCTGATTTTCAATCTCCATATGGCATCCCCTTATACTCGGCGCGGACCGGCGCAAGCCGTTCCCATTCCTGCTCCATGGTTTCAAAGTCTATATCTTCTTTGCGCGAAATATGGTTTTGGGTGGCCATGGTCAGGTTATCTTGCTGCCAAACCATAAGCTCGTCCAAATCGATGCTATCGTTCAAATACAACTCGAGCATCCGACGCTGGATCTCCGAGAAACGCAGATCGAAGGTGAACACCCACTTGGTCGTGGTATAACGCCGTTGGAGAATCTCCACAAAAGGTTGGAGCGACGGCAACGCCTCGACGCCTTTGATGTTCGGCATCATGCTGGCGTATTCATTGACGATGCGTTCATAATTCTCTGGCAGAGTGATGAAATGCAGGAAGTTCATTACTTCCTTGAGCCGCTCCGATTCCTCCATGCGCTCTTCCATGGACAACGTCGGATCGGTATCGCCGATCGCGGTATTGGTCACCTCGAGCTGAGTACCGGAACCGCCTATCACGCACATGTCATGTCCTGTGGCATACTCCGAGGTCTCCTCGGTAAATGGCGGGAGATAAAACACCCCAAAGTCGAATTCAAGCTGCCTATCCGCTGACAACCGGTACACAAAGGGACTGGCAGTCCAGATCATCGCGCCCCGTTGGGTCACAAACTCGCGAATCGGATCGAAGGTGCTGATGTTCTGATTGCAGTACTGCCGGAATTCATACATAATCCGCCAAAGATCCTGGTATCGCGGATCGGCGTTGGTGAAAAACCCTTGTTGATACAGAAAGGTAATCTCGTCCGAGTCGAGATATCCTTCCAGATAACCCTCGCGTACCGGATCCTGCAGGAGATCGATCCCGGGCAGAATCCCATAGTAAAGCTGGTCGAAAAAAAGGTCCTTGGCCCAGTCGTTGAACCAGTCGATTAC
>PWNM01000458.1 GCA_003557825.1 Candidatus Hydrogenedentota bacterium
CCGGTGACCGGATGCAAGCCAATGTCGCAGTCCGGCGTGCCGCCGGTAGAGGCACATGGCTTATGTGGCGTCCGACGTTCCAGCACATGGCCAGAATTGAAAGAGCTGGAACCCTCGAATTGGAATAGTGGTGCGTTATGGGGCTGATTTCCAATCCGGTTCTCAGAGGGTTTAGTCCTGATCCTTCAATGGTGAGGGTAGGGGATGACTATTATATAGCCACCTCGACCTTCCAGTGGTTTCCGGGCGTATACATACACCATTCGCGGAATTTGATCGATTGGGAGCTAATTACAAAGCCGCTGAACAGATTGTCACTGCTTGACATGTCAGGCATCCCGAATCCGGGAGGGGTGTGGGCGCCTTGCTTAAGCTATGATGGCGGCACGTTTTATTTGGTCTATACCAACGTTAAAAGCTCAAAAACAGACTGGCCTTTTTTGCAAACACCTAATTACCTGGTTACAGCAGAAAATATTGAAGGTCCCTGGTCGGAGCCGGTTTACCTTAATTCCAGCGGCTTTGATCCGTCTTTATTTCATGATGATGACGGCAGAAAATATATCGTCAACATGGAGATGAACTATAAAAGAGGCGAACCCCATATGTCGGGTATTCTGCTGCAGGAATACGCGGAAAAAGAAGGGAAGCTGATAGGACGGGCGCATAAAATATATCGCTCTGCTGATATAAATGCAGAGGGGTCTCATTTGTATCGAGCCAACGGCTATTATTATTTGGTGACAGCCGAAGGCGGCACATGGGAGAATCACTGCGTATGTGTTAGCCGGTCGCAAACCATAACCGGTCCGTATGAGCCTGATCCGTTCAACCCTGTTTTAACTTCCAAGGACTCTCCTGACAATCCACTTCAACGCGCGGGGCATGGAAGCCTTGTTCAGACACCGGATGGAGACTGGTATATGGCTCACCTGTGCGGAAGACCTTTGCCAGAGAGCCGAAAACATATTTTAGGAAGAGAAACTGCCATACAAAAGTTGGTGTTAAACGAGGAAGGGTGGTTTAGATTAGAAGATGGGGGGAGAGCGCCAAAACTTTATGTCCCGACCCAATATGAATCCCAATCTTCCGCATCCTTAAACTCTAAAAAAGATCATTTTGACAACAAGACTTTGAACTGTGAGTATCAGACCTTACGACTTCCTGTTCAAAGCGATATGAGCCTTGCCGAAAGACCTTCTCATTTAAGGCTTTACGGTGGCGCAAGCTTGTCGTCCAATTACCGGCAAAGTCTTATCGCAAGAAGACAGCAGGCGTTTGTATATACCGCCACAACAAGTGTTGATTTTTCGCCCAGCCATCACAAACAGATGGCCGGCCTGGTCTGCATCTATGACACCCAGAATTATTGTTATTTGTATATCACAAGCGCGGATGATAAGCGGAGGAAAATAGGGATACTGACAAGGAACCGGGGAACGTACGATCAGCCGGACGGCCATGCATTGATCGATAGCTTGGGGCCTGTTTTTTTGAAGGCGTCGATGGACTATGAAAAGCTTCAGTTCTTGTACTCTGTTGATCAGGAAGAGTGGATTAAGCTGGAAGATGTACTAGACGCCAATATTTTAACCGATGAAAATGCCGACGGTTTTTCCGGAGCCTTTGTCGGGATATGCTGTCAGGACTTAAACGGCACCAGAAACCACGCGGATTTTGACTGGTTTGAATATATTGAATTAGAAGAGAAAAATATACAGTGGCAATTGACGACAAAACAAAATGGAGGAACCGGAAATGGCAAGCGATGAATGCAAAACAATACGGGGAACTCCGGCGCCATCCGCCTGCGGGCCAAACCCGGAAACCGCCGCCATGACAGCAAAAACCTGGGCAAACATGCGTAACACGTTGTATTTCACATTGATCGAGCTTCTGGTAGTGATCGCGATCATCGCCATCCTGGCCAGTCTGCTGCTGCCCGCTCTGCGCACCGCCCGCGAGGCAGCGAGGCGAATCCAATGCGCGAGCAATCTCAGGCAAACAGGTATTGCCATCATCGTTTATGCGACGGATAATCAGGGGTTACTTCCCGGTGAAGTTTTCAGACGGCTTAACGATGATGTTGTCCAAGCACCCGTATGGACAACCATGTTACGTTATTCCATACAACATGGTGCCGAGTACCCTATTCGACGTCCCCTCTCTCTTGCCGCGCTCGTCCAACACGAGTACCTCGGCACTCCGGAGGTGCTATACTGTCCTTCCCAGAGCCGGAGGGGTTGCATTTATAACTGGAATACTTATAAAGACGAAACCCCCTGGAGGGCATTACTACCTGTTGGTGAGACGAGTGGCCACTGCCGTACGAGCTATAATTTCAATCCCCACGTCAAGCAAGGACCCGACCACCCGCCCGAAGTTCGGGGAACAATGCTTTACACCAATATATTCAGAATGCCTTCGGACGCGGTGCTATCTATGGATTTACTATCAGGCTCTTCCGGTCAGGCTGATATCACAAATCAAGAAGTCGTTGTTCACCGTGGATGGAATGTGATGTCGGCGGATGGAAGCGTCAGGTTTCGCAGATCCCCAAGTGCGTACCATAAGGTAGGTACTTTAAGAACCCGCGACCTGTGGAATGATTTCAGAAGCGCCCTTGGCGACATCCTCGCGGAGAATTAGCCGCGTTCGCAGAAAGCATGTTCTTGCTGATGATCTCTGGATGATTGTTGGCCTGATACGACGGAACAAAGAAAAACTGGAGACCTGGCGATGACGAATTTAGACGGGCAGACCGCACCGCCGCCGCGAGAAACAGATAAACCCTTCTTGGCTCCCCCGGAGTATGTGGGAGCACCCACGGGTGAACGCGCTACCACAAACCGTGCCCTGACCATGGTGCCCAGCCTGGCGGTCACGCCGGGAGGGCGGCTTTGGGTGGTCTGGTATGCGGGCGTAACCCCGGCCGAGGACTGGAACAATTATGTGGTTATTGCGACATCCGACGATGATGGGGCAACCTGGCGCGAGGTTTTGGCGATCGACCCGGATGGCCTCGGTTCTGTTCGGGCCTTCGATCCTGAAATTTGGCTGTCCCCCGACGGAGCGCTGCGCGTCTTCTGGGCTCAAACCATAGACCTTGAGGGCGCAACGGCCGGTGTCTGGGAAATCTCAACGCATGATGTGGAGTCCCCCGCTCCGCAGTGGACAAAGCCGCGACGCCTCACGGATGGCGTCATGATGTGCAAACCCGTCGCGCTTTCCACCGGCGAGTGGGTGCTGCCCGCTTCGACCTGGCGGACAACGGACCACAGCGCGAGGATGGTGGTTTCCGATGATGCGGGGCGCTCGTGGTTTGTCCGCGGAGCCTGCAACATCCCCGCCGAGGTTCGCTCCTTTGACGAACACATGCTTGTTGAGCGTCTCGACGAATCCCTATGGATGCTGGTGCGCACCCGATACGGCATAGGCGAGAGCGTCTCGACCGATGGCGGCGTCACTTGGCCCGAGCTGACCCCGTCCGCCCTTGCCCACGCCGACTCACGCTTTTTCATCACCCGCCTGCAGTCGGGAAATTTATTGCTCGTCAAGCACGGGGCGATAACGGAAAAGACGGGGCGATCCCATCTCACGGCATTCATTTCCAAAGACGATGGACGTACCTGGATGGGCGGGCTCCTGCTCGATGAACGGGAGAACGTGTCCTACCCTGACGGGCAGCAGGCTGCGGGCGGCACGATCTACATTGTGTACGATTTCGAGCGAACCAAAGCCAGGCAGATTCTTTTGGCCTCCTTCCGCGAGGAGGACGCGGCGACGGGTGAAGCGGCGTCCAACTCCGTGCGCCTCCGCCAGATCGTCAGCCAGGGCACCGGGGGACAGGAGAAGGGATAGCCTGAATAATTCACGAAGCCAGTGTGGTGCAGATGTGCGGCCTGCCTGTGCCGGGCACGGCAGACAGGCGGAAGGCATGACGCTGTATAGGCATACCGCAAAATGCCTTCCAACAAAACAGATGCGCCACAATGGCTTCGCCCGAAGGGTGCGAAATTCGGCCATGACTTCTGCATCAATACGATTTTCCAGGATAAAACTGCTATCGTGTTAAATATGAATATATAATGACTCATGGCCGAATTCGCATGAATTAATCAGGATAGATGTGCCGGGCCCGCCGCAACTGGTCGGTCCGGAGTCATGAAGACATGCAGTCATGGAGTCAAAAGCAGGTGCGTTAAGCGGGTCGGGCAAGGGCATCCGGAAACTATGCTTCCCCAATGTCAGAAATTTCTATATAAATGTCAGGATTTTTCTATTGCAATGTGATCCTTTGATGCCTACAATACCATTGTTGCGGAAGAAACTGACGAAAAAATCAAGCTCGAATCCGGGGTACTGCCTATACAGAAATACAGATCCTGAAGGTCGCGGAACGATAACGCGGCAGCCAATGGAAACTGTTGAAAAACAAGAACAAGGAAAAGACAATGCGACACTTGACGGGAATGCACAGAAATTGGAGATCGGCAAATAGAAAGGATCAGGGTGTGAAGATTCGAAGAATATTGTTCAAACCTTCTATTGCCATGACCCTTTTGATGGCCTTTGCCTTTCTCGGGGGGGGCGCGTCATACGCAGCAAACTTATACGTCTCCCCCGACGGAGACGATGCCAACCCCGGAACCAGGGAGCGCCCTTTGGCAACCCTTTCCGGAGCCAGGGCGCGGGTCCGCGCGCTCAAAGGGGAGGAGCCGGTAACCGTTGAATTCGCCGCGGGCACCTACCGCGTTCATGAAGCGGTCCGTTTCACGGAAGCCGACTCAGGGACGCTCGCTGCCCCTATCGTCTACCGGGCGGCGCCGGGCGCCGAGGTGCGCTTGACTGGTGGGGTCGAGGTACAAGGCTGGCGATCAGTCTCGGATCCCGACATCCTGGAGCGGCTGCCTCCCGAGACCCGTGATCATGTTCAGGTGGCCGACCTTCGTGCCCAGGATTTAACGGCTTTTGGCGAGATACCTGTGCGCGGCTTGGGCATGGGCGGTTCAGGACCGGCCGAGATGGAGCTGTTTGCGGGCGACCAAGCCATGACCCTGGCGCGTTGGCCCAATGAGGGATTTCGCGGCATTGTTGACACCGACGAGGATAATGCTGAAGTCGTGCTTGACACCGACCGGGCAGCTCGCTGGACCGATGAGACCGATCCGTGGATTCTTGCCTACTGGCACCATGATTGGTCGGAACTCTACGAACCTATTTGGCAGATTGACCCTGAACGCAACGTGATACGACGTGATCCCAATGTCAGAACCCGCTATGGCATAACCCCCGGGAGAGCGCGTTGGTATGCGTTCAATCTACTCAGTGAGTTAGACCAGCCCGGCGAATACTACCTGGACCGGGTCGACGGCAAGATCTACTTCTGGCCGCCCGAACCCGGAATATCGGCGGAAGTTTCGATGGCCGACGGCCTGATCCGGGCCACTGATCTTTCCCATGTAACCTTTCAAGGCTTCACCATCGAAGCCTTTCGCGCCACCGCATTGGAGTTTTCGGGTGGCACGGCGGTAAAGGTGGTTGGCTGCACCATTCGTAATACGGGCAGAAGGGCCGTCGCCTTCGATGGCGGCACCCGGCATGAAGTCTATGGTTGCGATATCTACTATACGGGTGTGGGCGGTATCCTAATGGTAGGCGGCGATAGGCCAACGCTCACCCCCGGCAAGCACAATGTCGAGAACAACCATCTTCACCGCTTCTCGCGCCGCTACCGCACCTACAGGGCCGCCATTGACATACAAGGTGTCGGCAACCGCATGGCGCACAACCTGGTTCACCACGGTCCCCACCTGGCTCTGCGCGCCCCCGGCAATGACCACATTGTCGAGTTTAACGAAATCCATAACGTCGTGTACGAGAGCGGGGATGCCGGAGCCTACTACGTAGGCCGGGACTGGACGCAGCAGGGCAACATCCTGCGCTACAACTATTGGCACCAGATCGTCGGCGCCGCCGGCTATGGGGGTATGACCATATACCTCGACGACCAACATTCGGGCCACACGATACACGGGAACGTGTTCGAACGCTGTTCACATGCCGTGTTCATCGGCGGCGGCTCGGACAACACGGTCACGGACAACGTCTTTATTGCCTCCTGGCAAGCAGCATGGCTGGACAACCGCGGCTTGACCTGGC
>PWNM01000627.1 GCA_003557825.1 Candidatus Hydrogenedentota bacterium
ACACTCCAGGATCTCCTAATCGCGTCTATATCTTCGACGAAGTCTGATCCGATGCAACGAGCTGCCGGAAATCAGATCTACCACCGATCAAGCACTAAATAAATGAGAGAATAACATTATGAAATTACGAGCAAAATCCAGACCGATTCACGCCGTTTTATCTTTCACAACAGCCGCCTTTTTGATTGTTTCTGCCTCAACTGTCAAGGCCGAAATTGTCTTTCAGGATGGCTTTGAGACAGGGAGCATGAGTCACTCTGAGAATGGTTTTCGGTGGGCCCAAAACAACCGCACATCCATTGTTCGTGATGATGGTTGTGCGGTCCACATTAATCCGCCGAACTGCGTTGAAGGCAATCCCGGGCGATGGGAAAACGGCCCCGGAGTGGCGGGGCGGCATTCCATGCGTTTTCGTTATCCGGCCGGTCAGGCCATGTCCGAACAACGCTTCAATATCGGCGGAGCATATGAAGAAATCTGGATTCGTTATTGGCTGCGCGTCCCAATCAATTTCAATATGAATCCCCAGGGACCAAACAGCTCAAATAACAACCAGAAATTTTTTGCCCTGTGGCAAGATAGTTATTCGACGCGCGGAACTGGCGGAAATATTCAGTGGAATTTTTGGCGACAGGCTCACAACGGCGGGGCGCGATTCTCTTTTTCAATGAGCAACGACAGCGTGGGCTCTGGCCATCACGGGCATTATGATGATTTTATGCTTCCCGAGGACGCAGGCCGATGGATGCAGGTCGTTCTTTACGCGAAAACTGCATCGGGCAACGATTCTCTCGACGGGGAAGCTCGTTTATGGCGACGGTGGGAAAACGAGCCCGATTTCACGCTGATTTCCGAGTCTCAAGGCCGCGGATTTGGTGTGCCTGAATCAGGTCCTGCAGGTTGGCAAGCGGGCTACGTCATGGGGTGGGCAAATTCAACGTATGCTGAAACTACCGAATTCCTGCTCGACGATTTCGTCGTGTCCACTTCCTCACTTCTCAAGGCCACGCCCCCCTCCAAGTGATGCTGATCCCCTGTGAGCGTCTGAGGCAAGGACCGCGGTGGCTGCTGATTCCTCATTCGTGAAGGCCATCAAGGTAAGGGCTTACAACCATGCGTGTTGAACTCCCATGCGGTCCAAAACTGCGCCCGGATGCTCCGGTCCTAATTACTGGCCGCCCTCACGGCGGCGGCCAAATCAGTCTCGACGAAACACCAGCCGAAACCATGATAGGAATTGGCGGCGCTTTGTTTTCAAGAGAGTTTTATGGCTTTTATGCTGAACGCCGATTTTCGAATGGAGCAGGGATCGAGAATTTCGAGCCACAAGCGCCCGGCTCCGTTATTGTCGTTGATCGCACGCGTCAGAGAATTTCGATCAGCACGGATCTCGCCGGCTGTTTCCCTCTCTATGTGGGGACATTGGATGATCGCCTGGTGATTGCGGACAGATTGTCCGAACTGAACGGCGATGGGGTGGAACCCGACTGGCTCGGCGCGATCCAGTACCTGCGCAAGGCCTTCACTGTCGGGACCCGTACGCTTTTCCAGGGCGTACGGCGCATTCGGCCCGGCGAACGCTGCGAGGTCGTACTCGCTGGGCCATCGCTAAGTTGCAGCGACTCGGGGAATCTCTGGGCATCGCCGATCGACGATATCCCTCCGCGAGAGCGCCTAGGTGCTTTCTGCGCTGCGCTACGCCAGGCATGCGATCAGCCGGAACCCGTGCGCTTGATGATGTCCGGCGGCTGGGATTCACGGCTCCTGCTCGCGGCTTGCCTTTCCGTTGGCCGCGCCCGCGACATCCGCCTGTATTTCCACGGCGACACGGGGAGCCGAGAAGCCAGCGTAGTGCGCAGGATCGCCACAGATCTGCGCCTTCCGGTGGACTTTGTCGAGATCGGGCCGGAGATGTTTTCACCGGACCAGCTTGCCAGCGATTTCGCTCACTTCGAGTCGGTGAGCTTTCCGCATTGGCACCATGTGCGCAGCTTGGATCGCGACTTTCCACGCCACACCATGGCCGGAATATTTGGCGAGGTGGTCGGTGGCCACTACGGGCCACCCATGGTTCAGCATGGGTGGCGAAAACTCGCCGATAGCCTGGCCTGGGTCCTGACTCCCGGACTCATGAAAAGGGGGGCAACGCACAGAGAGGGGCTGCAGGCAGAGGCAGCCCTCAGCCTCTTCCGGCAAGCACCGTATTCGCTGCCCTGGTACATGAACCGAGATGCCTGGTACGCGCATTTCGACGGCAGCCACGAAGCGGTTGAAGCCGATATCACGGCCGAAATGCGCCGTTATGAAAGCCGCGGGCTGCGATACCCACACGAGTTCATCGAGGCGTTCATTACGGAGCACCGCGGCGCCCAGATGATCGCCGCACAGCTTCACAGCGCATCCGGCGAGGGCAGGTTCAATGCACCGTTCGCGCACCGGGCACCCCTGGAGATCGCTGCCGCCACACCCTTTGGGGACAAGGCGCTGAATCGTCTCTCTCAGGCTGCGATCCGCGCCCTGTATCCTCGGCTTCTCGATTACCCGACCGCTGCAACCTTGTTAAAGGCAAGCCGTCCCGTCGCTTTGCTGGAGGGAAGCCGGGTCTTGCGGAAATCCGGAGAGGCGCTTCGGCGCGCTTCGCCATTTCAGCGGAACCCGCGCGCGGGCGATCCCATCAGGCTGTCGTGGGTTCGATTCGGACAGATCGCCGCCAGTTCACAGGCGCACGAGGTGATCGACTCCCTGACCCTCCCCCTCTGGGATCGGGTCCGGATGCATGACAGCCTGACAGCGACAACGCCCGCGATGAGCCATGCCATGATCGACATGCTGATGAAGATCAAGACACTGGACCTCGCTCTCGGGAACGATTCGACACAGGGTGGAAACCCACCGCGCACACTGAGCTGAACTCATTAAAAGCGCTATTTTAACTTAAAACGCCTAACGCCAACGCCGAAGCTATCTAATTTTTTTATTTAGTCGAAATACACGCTTCGACGGGCAGGGATGGGCTAAGGATCTGCGTAACGGAGCAACTCAGCCATCTGTTTTATCACAACCTTGATTCGGTAAACGTTCTCGCCCAACCCTCCGTGATCATGAGGCGCCAAACCAGCGACAATTCATGTCTTGAACAGGCGCCATTAGAGGTTGCACGGGAGGCAAGATCATTAACCTCTTTGGTGTTCAGCAGAGCGCCAATCCGCATATCGTTGTGCCCTATCATGTCGTTTGCAAATTCTCGTAAACACCCTCCGAGCCAACGTTGGAATGGCGATTCAATATAAACCTTTTGGTTGTCATCAACGATCTCCGAAGGAAGGCGATCATTCATGGCGGACCGTAATATTCTTTTCGTCACGCCATCTTTGATCTTGTCCGAGTCGGGGAGAGAGAACGCGTATTCAATAATTCGATGGTCCAGAAACGGCACTCTTGATTCGACTGACGAACGCATGCTCACGCGGTCCTCGTAGTCAAGATATCGTGGGACGATCTCGTGATCGAACTCGGCTCGCAGTCTTCTGGCGAGCGGAGTTTTTCCTGGGTACTGCCTGTCAAGGGATTTAGCCGGCGATGCCTTGGCGAGCCGTAACCAATCGCGATCAAAAAAAATATCGGTATGGCGCTTCAAGTGCCCCGCCGCAGCGGCCGCCATTGATGGGCTGAAATTTCGAATTAGCGTGTATAAAAGGTCACTCGTTGGCACGGCATGAAGCTTTCTCATCCCTGCGACCTCGCGGGTGAAAGCCGTGAGTTGCAGTTGCATGAGGAGACCCAAGGCGGCGAAAGAACAATGCCGCGCCGGGTAACCTGCCAGCATTTCGTCGGGCCCATGGCCATTCAGAACGACGCGGAGTCCCAATGCTCCGGCCTCGCGCATCATGAGATCCTGCACGATGGGCATGGTTCCCGAGAAAGGCGCTTCGACCGCAAAGATGACGTCGTCAATCGTTTGGCTTATGTCGGCCGTCATCGGATACACAGGGTGTACCTCGATCCCGAGATGGGATGCTAGTTGGTTTACCTTTTGTGATTCGTCGTTCCACGACCCTGGGTAGAACGCAGAGACGGCTTTTTGGAGGGTCGACGCCTTTTCCGTTCCCAAATGCTGGTTGATACCGAGTGCTATCGTCGTAGAATCCAGCCCACCACTGAGCATTGTTCCGATGGGAACATCAGCACGAAGCTGCAGTTCTACAGAGTCCATGATCAAAAACCGAAGCTTTGAAGCCCGTGCCGCTGGATCGGCCGGCAAACGCGCGGCGGCCTCCGGAATGTTCCAGTACCGTTGCGTGCTCACCTTGTCGCTGGTCAAGCGCATGGAGGTCGCAGGCTCAAGGGTCTGGATGCCCTGAAAAAATGTGCTTGGGGGCGATGGAACCTCATCATAATGCAGAAAACGCAATAGCTTTTCTGCATCTGGTTCGGCTCGGATAAGTGGGTGTTGAAGCAGGGCCTTGATCTCTGACGCAAACACCCAAGCTGTTCCTGTTCGGGCATAGAATAGTGGCTTTATTCCGATACGGTCGCGAGCGACGAACAATGACCGCTCGAGATCATCCCAGATGGCAAGAGCCCACATCCCGTTAAACCGGGCCAAGCAATCAGGACCCCATTGCTCAAACGCTGCCAGAACAACCTCTGTATCGGTCTCCGTTCGAAAACAGTGACCAAACTGCTTTAGCTCATTTCGCAACTCTATATAATTGTATAGCTCGCCGTTATAGACCATCCAATAACGGTGACTGGGGGAGTTGAAAGGCTGCCTACCGGCGTCAGAGAGGTCCAGAATCCTGAGACGTCGGTGACCAAATGCCACACCGGGCGTCGGCAGACCGCTCGGTGGGGTCACCTGCCAAGTGCGAATTCCATCAGGTCCACTGGCGGCATATCCGAAGTCATCGGGACCTCGATGTTGGAGCGTCTCCGTCATCCGATGGAGCGCTGCTGGTGGGATCAGGAGCGCTTCGGGGTCATAGACGCATACAAAACCGCACATCAGCCTATCCTCTTGACTGCATTGAGCCACTGAGTGACGACGGACATTATCGAAGCTTCGCAAGAATGTCGGGAGGCAGCGTGGAAACGACCGCCTTGAACTTTCCTGAGGGTGTTCGTGGTATTTCGTCGACCGTTTCCACGACGATCGTCATTTCCTGCCCAAGGCGTTCGTGAACTCGAGATACAATCTCATTTTCATCAGCGTGGCCGTAGCCCGGCTTGGGAACAACCAGAATTCGAAGGCGGTCAAGCCGCTCCTGGATCACTTGCCCCTCGCGAATGTGCTGCTGATCCACAAAAATCCCGTGAAAGCGCACCATTCTCCGGCCATCAGGGCCGTACACTGTGTCCTCCAACCGGCCCAAAACCTCAGCCAGAACCGGCATGGACCGGCCGCATTTCGGGGGCTCGTCTGAAAGAACAGCCTCATCACCGATTCGGTACCGGATCATCGGCTGCCCGGGCCGGATGAATCCCGTCGCCAGCACCTCGCCGGACGTCCCCGCCGGGACGGACTCGTGATCCCTATCCACCACCTCGAGAATCCCGCAGTCGGGGCTGACGAGCTTCTGACGGTGCTCGTTCTCGCAAACGAAAAACAGGTTCTCGACGGTCCCGTATTCCTCGAACACGCGCGTTCGAAACGCTTCCTCGATCACCGAACGCATGTCCTCAGTCAGGGGCTCACTGGTGGTGATTACGGCCTTGATGGGAGGCACGGACAGCCCCTGGTCCAGCGCCATCCGTGCGAGTTGGTAGATCGAGTTGGTGTAGCCAGTCATCCAGACGGGACGATGCTGGCGCAGCCCATCGAGGTATCGGTCCGCCGTCGCCGGGCTAAGATGGAACGCGGAAAAATAAACCTGTTTCTCGAACCAGTTGTAGCGGTGAAACGGTCCCGTACTGTGTACATTGGGTTCGACCATCCTGCCGCTGAAGGTTGCTCGCGGCAAAAAATAGCTCACGCCTGCGAAGCGGCACGATCGTGCCTCGCGCATCGCCAAGGACCGTTGCATCTCGCTCGCCAACCAGTACGTCTTGATCGGCGTACCCGACGATCCGCTGGTGTGATTGATGCTGTGTAAGCGGGTCGGCTTACCGTCTAATAGGAACCGTTCTGCGTTATCCCGGACCGCATCCTTGTCCA
>PWNM01000642.1 GCA_003557825.1 Candidatus Hydrogenedentota bacterium
CGGATCTCCCCCGAAAGACCCATTTCGCCGAAAGCCGCCAGATGAGCCGATAGCGGTTTCTCGAGCAGGCTCGATGTCAGCGCCAGCGCCAATGCCAGATCCGTGGCCGGTTCGTCCAGACGAACCCCCCCAACGACATTGACAAACACATCGCGATCCGAAAAGTGGACCCCTGCCCGCTTTTCCAGAACCGCGAGGATGAGCGATACGCGATTGGGGTTAACGCCGGTTACCGTGCGGCGCGGCGACCCAAAGGCCGATTCCCCCACGAGCGCCTGTACTTCGACCAAGAGCGGACGGGTTCCCTCGATACTCGGGATGACCACCGAACCACTGACGCCGCAGGGCCGTTCATTGAGAAAGAGCGCACTCGGATTGGGGACCTCGACCAATCCGGATTCGGACATCTCGAACACGCCGATCTCATTGGTCGAACCGAATCGGTTCTTGAAGGCCCGCAAAATCCGGAGCGCTTGTCGGCCTTCTCCCTCAAAGTATAAAACGGTATCGACCAGATGTTCCAGTAAGCGCGGTCCGGCGATATTTCCGTCCTTGGTGACATGCCCGACCAGAAAGGTCGGCACGTTTTGGCCTTTGGCGATTCGCAGGAACTCGGAGGCGCATTCGCGCACCTGGGTCAGGCTTCCCGGTACTCCGGGCAATTGCGACGAATAGACGGATTGAATGGAGTCGACTACGACCAAGGCGTAGTCCTCTTCGGCGATGCGGTTTCCGATTCGCTGGATTTCCGTTTCGGTTAACAGCAGGAGGCGATCGGAAAGGCATCCCAATCGGCCGGCGCGCAACCGGGTTTGGTCGAACGATTCCTCGCCCGAGACGTACAGCACCGGTCCCGCATGCTCAGCCAGGTAATGGGAGACTTGCAGCATGAGCGTGGACTTGCCTATGCCCGGGTCGCCCCCGATGAGCGTTACCGAGCCTGCGACAATGCCGCCCCCCAATACCCGGTCGCATTCACCGGTTCCGGTTCCAAGGCGTTGGGGCGGAGGTTTGCTTTGATCCGTGATGGGGAGGGGCGTCGATTCGTCCAGGATGGATTTCCGCTCATGGGCTCCCGGCGGGGTTACCACCTCCTCGCAGATGGTATTCCACTCTTCGCATTCGGTGCAACGCCCCGTCCATCGCATGTACGTAGCACCGCAATTTTGGCAAACATAGGTCGTTCTTGTCTTGGCCATGGCGCAATGATTGTGCCCATCTAGGCCACAAAAAACAAGAACGACCTATGCGTCCCCCATCCGATGCTTCCCCAAGCAACCTTTGAAGACTGAAATACCCTACTGCTGTACCAAACTGGACAGCTGCAGGATCGGCATAAACAAGGCGATGACGATACCGCCGACGATGATGCCCATCATCATGATCAGGATGGGCTCGATCAGACTGGTCAGTCCGTCCACAGCCGCCCGTACTTCTGAGTCATAGAAATCCGAAATTTTGGAGAGCATCTGCTCGAGGGCGCCGGTTTTCTCGCCTACGCCGATCATCCGAGTGACCATCGACGGGTACTCGCCGCTACGGGCCAGCGGTTCGGCCAATGTTTCGCCCTTGCGAACGGCTTCACCAGCCTGGCGAATGGTGCGCGCAAACACCTCGTTCCCTGCGGTCCGTTCCGCGATTTCGAGTGCCGAAAGGATGGCCACGCCGCTCTTGGTCAGAGTGCTTAACGTGCGGGTAAACCGGCTGATCGCCACCTTGCGAAGCAGTTTCCCGAACACCGGCAACCGAAGGGCGATACTATCCAGGTTGTAGCGTCCTGTCTTGGTCTGTCCATATAGCCGAATGGCCAGGACGATCATCACCCCGACCCCAACAATCATCAGCGCATAGATGCTTCGAAGAATGTTGCTGACATCGATCAACATTTGAGTCGGCAAGGGAAGATCCTGGCCAAATCCCGCGAAAATCTCGGCGAATTGGGGAACCACCCAAATGATCAACCCGGCCGCAATCAGCAAGATCATCGATAGGGCGACTACAGGATAGGTCATGGCCGAACGGATACGCCGTTTGAGTTCCTCCATGGATTCCATATAGTCGGCCAACTGCAGCAGGACACCATCCAGATTTCCGCTCGCTTCGCCGGAGCGTACCATGCTAACGTAAAGGTCTGAATAGACCCGGGGATGCCGACGTAAAGCATCGGAAAACGAGTCGCCGCCTTCCACATCGGTTCCAATCTGGTCGATTACCTTGGCGAAGCGGGGATCTTCCGTTTGTTCGGCGAGGATATCCAACCCTTGTAAGAGAGGCAGGCCGGCATTCACAATGGTAGACAACTGGCGTGTAAATACGAGAACATCGGCGGATTTTACGCGGGGCCCCCGAGTCCGTTTCCTGCCGGTCTTCATCTCAATCTGCTCTGGTGTCAGTCCGCGCATCTGAAGGGCGCGCGTGAGACTTTTCTTGTCATTGGAACTCATCGAACCGCTTTGTTTGCGACCGTCTCGGGTTCGGGCCACATAAGTAAACGTAGGCATTGTCCCTGCCTCCTCAATTTCCACGCTGAACGTGACAGCTTCCTGGGCAGCTTGATCCATACTTTATGGGTCGGGCGTGCGCATTGCGGGACGCGATATGACACGCTGGACCTACGAAAAGTGGAGCAATTCCCATGCCCACTGGATTTATGGAATTTAGGCAAGCGTTTTATCGTATTAATGGAAATATGGGGCGGCGTGGAGGACCTAGTGACTATATTTTTGTCGACAGGCGACGGTTTTTTGTCATTGCTGGGGGCTTCGGAGCGTGTTAAAGGGCGTAGAGCAGGGCGAGCACTCCGCTTACTGTGAACAGGCTCAGAAAGAACGTCCAGGCAACGACACTCGCCATAAACGCCGGGCGCACATTGAACTGAACGCCGTAGGCGGCCATGCCAACCGCAACAGGGCCGCTGAGTTGAAGGACGAAAACGCGCAGACCAAGGCCTTCAAGTCCGACCACCGTCGCTACAAGCAACGCGATGACGGGGGCCAATGCCAGGCGGCAAAAGGCGGCTGTTAAGACCTCACGGTTGGTGATGAGTTTGGTCTCGGCAATCTGAAACCCCAACAGGATGAGCTGCACGGGAATGGCCGCCCCTGCAGTCAGTTCCACGGCCCGGGAAACTACCTCTGGGGCCGACCACCCGGTGTGTTGGAAGACAAGCGCGAGTACAAAGGCATACATCATCGGGAAATAGAATACGCGTATAACCGAATTCCAAAAGCTGCTATAGCTGCGCTGAGCAAAGTATACCCCCAGGCTATTCTGGAGAAAGGAGCTGCAAACCATATACACCACGGCCAACGAGAAGGCTTCTTCGCGCCCAAAGGCGAAAGCCACTACGGGCAAGCCGTAGTTCCCCATATTGGGAAACATGGTCATGAGCAAGGAGCTCTGTTGCTCCCGATCCCTTTTGCTCAGATATGAGATGAGCGTGAGAATAGCCGTCATAATCGCTGTAAAGGCCAAGATAGAGATGGCCGCAAGTCCAAAAAAACGCCATTCAAGGGGACGAGCGTAGAGGCTATCAAAGACAAGGGCGGGGATAAGCACGTAGATATTGATCGTCGAAAGGGTTCGGGCATCCATTTTAAAGCGTCGGCGCACGACATATCCGGCGGCCGCCACGAAAAACACCGGAACTACTGCGGATAGGATTGCGCTCACAGCGGATCCGAGACGATGTGGATGGCATTGCGACCGCTGGACTTCGCGGCATACATGGCTGCATCGGCCTCCCGAAGGAGTCCTGTCAGCGAGCACCCTGAACGGTATTGGGCGATACCGATGCTCATGGTGACGCCATAGCAGGGATGCTCCTTAAAGGCATTCTGAATCCGTTCTGCTGCCCGAGCGGCCACGGTGGCGTCTGCGCCTCGCAACACCAGGGCGAACTCGTCGCCTCCATATCGGAACCCCTCATCGCTGTTGCGAATATGTTTACGGATTGATTCGCCCGCCTGGCGCAATACCGTGTCACCTACCTGATGGCCATAGGTGTCGTTGCAATGCTTGAATTCATCCAGATCGATCAGTGCAATGGATAGGGGTCCGGAGCCTTGATCCGCCCATTCCATGGCCGAAGCCAGTCGGCCGTTAAATACGCGGCGATTGAGTAGGCCGGTCAAGTCATCCATGTTGGCCAACTCGATGAGACGATCCTGAACATGGTGTTGTTCTGTTACATCGCGACAGGCAAGCAAGAACAACCCTTCGTTGTTATGCTCAACAAAGCTGATGCTTATATCGACTTGCCCAACGGTCGCGTCACTGCGTTGAAGGGCCAGTCCGGCCAATGCGCCCCGCCCTGTTGTGGCGATCACATCGAGCCCTACCTCGAGCCGCTCACTGTGATTTTCCGAAACCAGGCCCATGATGGGATGCCCCAAAAGCATTGTTCGGTCGCCGCCGTACCATTCACAAAAGGCTTGATTGACATCTTCGATTTTGCGGTCCGAATTGCGAACGACCACCATGCCATTCATATTGTTTTCAAACAACAGGACATAACGGTCCGATTGTCCATTGCCCGAATCGGATTGAGTAGATTCCACCTCATGAATGGTTTCTTTTTCGCGCCGGCCCTGCTCTCGAAAGCGCGAAAGCAATCGGGCACAGATCTCCTCCATCGGATAGGGCTTGATTATGAAGTCAGATGCCCCTGCCTCGACAACGGCGATATAGGGAAACTCAGCGGGATAGGCCGTCATGACGATGATATCGCAATGGGGACGAATTGCTTTTGCCTGTTGGATGAGCTCGATGCCATGGCACCCCGGCATGAGCATATCGGTGACGAATGCATCGACAGGCCGACTCTCAAGAATCTCCAGGGCCGCATCCCCATCGCCGCAGCTCATTGTGTCACACCCCAAGCGGCAACGGATCACCTCCGCCAACGTTTCCGCGACCATCCGTTGATCGTCAGCGACAAGAACCCTATAGCTGGAATATTCATCTCCCATATGGTCAATCCTATGAATAATTCCTTGACGTGCTTATAGATTATAGCAGATTTTCCCATTCGCTCGCAACTGAAGCGATCCGTTATGCAGTAGCCCTTGGGAAAAACCCTGCGCCACATTCCCCTGTGCGCATGATGGTCTAGTCGAAAACGAGTGCGAAGGGCTTGGCGAGCCACTGGACCATGCCCCTTGCCGTGGGTGACTGGCTCATGTAGCCGGCTAGATGAGGGGCCGCACGATAGTATAGCCCAATGGCCATTCCTCCGCCCGGGAGCGGTGTAAGCCGTTCATCCCGAAAATGGCGCAAGCCCGCCAAGGCGGCGGGATGGTCCTTGAGGGCGATTTGTGCCGGGCACTGCGATATTCCCGCTGGGGGAGGATTGCCCTTGAGCCAAGGCTCTGCTTGATCGTAGAAGCGGGCAAAGGAAGCGAAGTTGTCCGTGTTGCGGGCCGAAGTCGAGCAGGAGTGGGTGGGACCATTGCTGAGCGCGCCCCCAAGCCGGTAGCCGCTCTCGGCCAGGAAGAGGCCGCCTCCGGATGAACCGGCTTCCGTAACCCCTTCTTCCCATCGTGCCCGTGTTTGGCCTTGCCATGGAAATGAAAACACATTGATGGCTTCGACATAACCAGTGGTGGCCCGCATATGGCTGCTACGGGGATGATGCAGGGTGAGCACATCCTCTCCGACCGACGGAGTTCGGGTAGTATAGCCAACATAAGTACGTCCTCTGGACCCCGGCGGAACATTATTGAGTTCCAATAAGCTAATGTCCAGCGACGAACTGGAATGAAGCATTTGCGCGCCCCGAGATCGGGGAAGGCTGGATAACGAAGGCGCTGCGTTCGAGTCGCAATTCGGGGCTCGGAAATCCCAGATGACATCCACTTGCCGCGCCTCTCGCTGTGAGCCGACACAGTGGTTTGCGGTGATAAAAAAAGGTTCGAACTCCTCGGTCTGGGGAGTGTTGATTAGGGTACCGGTGCAGATAAAGCTGTCGCGGCCAATTCCTGTCATTACGATGTAGCCGACACCGGTGGAAATAGACTGAACTGTCTCGTCTTCGATGCAGGCCACATTAACATGACAAGGGAGGAGCGACTTGGCAGTTACTGCTTGACGAAGGGGGCGAAAAAAGTGAGATAGCGCCGTAATCTCCAGCTTGGGAAGCGAA
>PWNM01000588.1 GCA_003557825.1 Candidatus Hydrogenedentota bacterium
GGCTGACCCTGAAAGAACGTCCTGGCTGGCTGCGGCTCTATGGACGGTATTCACTCTATTGTCCCTTCGAACAAAGCCTTGTCGGACGCCGAATCCAGCATTTCCGTTGCTCTGCGGAGACCACCCTGGACTTTCATCCTGAACACTACCTGCAGACGGCCGGCCTAGCGGCTTTTTATGATGACCAACACTGGTTCTACCTCCAGGTGACCTATGACGAAGGGTTGGGCCGTGTGCTGCGCCTCGTGGTCAATGAACAGCACAAAACCCGCGAACCCCTGCCTCCCGTTACCCTCCCCCCTGGCCCGGTGCGGCTTGGTGCGGATCTGGATGCGCCCACGCTGATCTTCCGCTATGCGACAGAAGGCGGCGGCTGGGTTTCCCTCCCCGCCGAACTCAACGCCACCCTCCTGTCCGATGAGGTCGGCACCCGCCACCGCTTCACCGGCGCATTTTTCGTCCTTTGCGCACAGAATGCGACGATCCATAACGTGCCTGCGGATTTTGAAAGCTTTACGGTGCGGAAGGATGTTTAGCCTTTCAGGCTGACAGCCTGACCTTCGCCGTATATGAAGTCTTCATGCACAAAAGAAAGTAATGCAAAACACCCATCATCCCAAGTATCTCTCCACCTACTATTTCCATGGACAGGATCTGTGCATGGTGCCGCGGCACGTGCGTGAGGATGTCGCATTTGCCCCGTTTTTTGGATACCAAACGCGGTCATTTGGTCTACTACTACTATCCCTATGAACTCTCCGAACCTGAACGGTTCATGCCTACCCTTGGAAATACGCTCGCTGACTGGCGTTGCCGTGATTAGGCGCTCCGGAGATGGACCTACCTTCCCGCCATTCGATCATGCGCACCCTCACCCGTCTCGACCGCGGTTGGCGATTCCTCGCTGGCGAGCACCGTGAACTCCAAGCCCAGCGCGGCCAGCGTTCGCCCGGCGAGATGCCGTGGCGCATTCATGGTCACGCTTTCGATGACAGCGGCTGGCAAGTGGTCGACCTGCCGCACGATTTCGTCGCCGGGCAGCCGGTGGTGGCTTCCAGCGCCGAAGCGGCCGGGTTGGCCCTGCGGGCGGAGGATGCGATGGACGACGCCCTCTTCGTCTCGCGCGGCTCCAAGCCCTACGGTGTGGCGTGGTATCGCAAACGCTTCCGGGTCGATGCCGACCTGGCCCGAGAGCGGGTCTTTCTGCGCTGTGGGGGGATCATGGCCGATGCCCAACTCTGGGTCAACAGCCTGCCCATGCACCACGAGCCGAGCGGCACCAGCGCCTTCACCATCGACATCACCGCGGCCCTCTTCGACGGCGAGGCCGAGCAGACCCTTGCCATCCGTTGCGACAGCGGTCGGGCCGAAGGCTGGTGGTATGAGGGTGGGGGCCTCTATCGCGAGATCGAGGTGATCACCGTGCCGCACCAGCATTTGGAACTGGACGGTATCCAGATCATCGCCCAACCCGACGACGAAACGGCCCCGGGGGCAACCGTCACGGTGCGCGCCCACGTGGTGGAGGCCGGGGCCGACAGTTCGGTGCGGGTGACGCTGCTGGATCCGGATGGCCAATCGGTCGCCAACGATTCGGCGGAGACCGCTGGCAGCGCCGCCTTGTGGAGCGCCACCCTGCGCCTTGAAGCGAGCCGTCGCTGGTCGCTTGCCAATCCTGCCCGCTACACGGCGCGGGTCGAATTGCTCGACGGTGCCGGTGCCGTCATCGATGCCGTCGACGAGCGCTTCGGCATCCGCACCGCCGTCTTCGACGCCACCGACGGCTTCCGCCTCAACGGCATCCCGACCAAGCTCAAGGGCGTGTGCTGCCATCAGGATCACGCCGGCGTCGGCATCGCGTGCCCGCGCGACCTCATCGCCTTCCGCCTGTGCCGCCTTCAGGACCTTGGTGCCAACGCCTACCGCTCGGCCCACCACCCGGCCAGCCGCGACCTGCTCGAATTGTGCGATGAAATGGGCATCATGGTGCTGGAGGAGCACCGGCTGCTCGCGCCGGGCGCCTACGAACTCGATCAGTTCGCCCGCATGCTGCGCCGCGAGCGCAACCACCCGTCGATCATCGCATGGTGCATCGGCAATGAGCCGGGCTTCGTGCAGATGGATCCCCGCATGTTGCGCATCGTCGAAAAGTATCGGGAGGTCGCCGCCGGGCTGGACCCGACCCGACCCCTGACCTGCGCATGGCACACCATGGACCGCCGCCAGGAGAACGGCGACCGACAGCGGCGCCGCCATGTGCACGATGTCGCCGAACTGCTGCCCAGCCTGCGCAGCCTGCCGCTGATCGGCTTGAACTACAGCCCGCAGTTATGGGATGGTATCCGCGCGGCCTGCCCGGACCTGCCCTTTGTCTGCACCGAGGCCTCGTCGAGCCTGCGCACCCGCGGCGCATGGCCCACCGACCCGGACGCCTGCACCGTCTATGGCGAGGACACCCACGAGGAGGTGCGTATCTGGGGGCCGATGCAATGGCGCGCCGCGAACGCGCCGGGGGTCGCCGGCAGCGTCCTCTGGACCGGCTTCGACTACCGCGGCGAACCCACGCCCTACCGCCGCTGGCCGGCCGTCGCCTCGCAGTTCGGCATCCTCGACAGCTGCGGCTTCCTCAAGGACAACGGACGCTATTTCATGAGCCAATGGCGGGAGGAACCACAGGTGCATCTCACCCCGCACTGGAATCTGCCGGTGGAGCTGGAAACCCCGGTGGAGGTGTATGTCTATTGCAATTGCGAGCGGGTGGCGTTGTTCCTCAATGGCACACGCATGGGCGAGGCTGCGGTGGAGCCGGGGCATGTGGTCGATTTCACCGGCATTCCTTACCGGCCCGGACGCCTGCACGCCGTGGGCTATCGCGGTGGCGAGGTCGTGGCGGAAGACCACGTCGAAACCGCCGGTGAACCGGCGGGCCTGCATTGCTGGGTGATGAACCCGGAGGCGGTGCGCGGTCCCGGAGCGACCCTCGTCATCGGCGTGGCGGTGGTCGACAGCGAAGGCCGCACCGTCCCCACGGCCTGCCTGCCGGTCGATCTCGTGCTTGCCGGTTGCCGCCTGCTGGGCACCGGCAACGGTTGCCCCACCGACCACGACCCCGAGCAGGTCCCCCACCGACGCACGTTCAACGGCCTCTTGCAGGTCATCCTGCAAATCGAAGATCCCCAAGCCATGACCCTCACCGCCACCACGCCGGGCCTTCCTGCGTCCACTTGGTCCTGAGCGCCATCCCGTGGCGGGGCGCACGAGCAAACAAGGTGGTGACTTCCCCCCACCCCCCCGGTCGCGGGCCGAAGCACCGCGACGGCGGAGATACCGGACGCTTCCCCCCCCGAACGCGGGCTGAAGCACCGCGACGACGGAGATACCGGACGCTTCCCCCCCGAGCGCGGCATCAGGTTCCGCGCAGCCCCGCCAGCGGTTCGCCGGTGGCCGACCACTGAAAGGGAACGGTCTCCGCGTCCATGCGCACACCTCCATAGGTGACGAAGCGGATGTCGAGCGCTTGCCATGCGCTGGAGCTGGAGAGCCGCTTGGCTTCGAGGTGGCCGGAATCATCGACGGCGAGGTCCACCTCAACATGGCTGCGTTCCCCCCTGCGGTAGGCAAGGGAGCTGCCGTCGTCCGCGCGGTAGCACACGCGGGCGTGTTCGCCGGGTCGCAGGAAGACATGCAGGTCGATGCGGGAGAGATCCACCTGATTGGCGTGGGTGATGTCGCCACGTAGCATGGGGATGACCGAACCGGCCCGCACAAACAGAGGCACCGGCAGATTCGCCTTCTCCAACGTGAGCCGGGATTCGGCGCGCATCCACCGGCCCGTGGACAGGCAAAACCAGTCGCAGGCCGGAAAGACCGCTTCCCGCTCGGCCCGCCCCATTAGGTGGGGGGCCTGCAACAAGGACGGGCCGACCATGAACTGATCGTCGATCCGGTCGATGGGCAGCCGTGTTAGTCGGTCAAACTCGTGGATGAGCGGACGCAACACCGCCGACCCGTCGGTTTCCTGATCGATCCACAGTTGGTAGAGGTAGGGCAGCAGCTTATAGCGCAGACGGATCAGATGGGCGATCGCCTCGCGCACCGGCGCTGAAAACGTGTGCGGTTCCTGCGCCCGGGTGCCGACCATGGAATGGTTGCGCAGAAAGGGAAAGAGAAAGCCGAGGCGATACCATTCCAAGGCGAGGGCCTCCGAAGCATCGCCCCCGAAACCGGGAACATCCGGCCCGTTGAAGGGCACCCCGGACAGGGCGAGGTTGAGGGTGCAGGGGATCGATCCGTTCATGTAGACAGCGCTCGAAAGGCTGTCGCCGGTCCACAAGGCGGTGTGGCGTTGGCAACCGATCCAACCGGAGCGGGCGAGGAGGAAGGGCCGCCGGTCGGGCTCTGCGGTGGTGAGCGCCTCGTGGGTGGCGCGGGCCATGGCGGCCCCGTATTGATTGTGGAAGGTGGCGTGGGGCAGGCGCTCGGGGCCGAAGCACAGGTTGTCCATCTCCACCGGCCCCACCGAGGGGTCATTCATATCGAGCCAGAAGCCTTCGAGACCGCAGTCGTTGAACTCGTTGACCTGTTGCGCCCACCATGCCCGCCCTGCGGCGGTGGAGAAATCGGGAAACACGGTGGCACCGGGCCAGACGAATCCGGTGAAGGGGATGCCCTCCGGCGTCGGGCAAAACGCCCGGGCCTCCATGCCCGATGCATAGACCGAAAAATCCGGGCCGACTTTGACCCCGGGATCGAGGATGGGCACGACTTTCTGCCCGTCGGACTGCAGTTCCGCAATCGCCGCCCGGGGGTCCGGCCACGCCTCCGGCTGCCACGTGAAGACCTTGAATTGATCCATGTAATCAATGTCCAACCAGAGACCGCTGTTGGGGATGCCATGCCGGGCGAAGCCGTCCCGAACCTCCCTGAGATCCTCGGGGCCGCCGTAGCCCCAGCGGCATTGCTGGTGGCCGAGCGCCCAGAGGGGCGGCAAGGGCGTCGGCCCCACGAGGCGCTGGTAGCGCCGGGTGAGCGTGGCGAGGTCGGGCGCGGCGATGAACCACACCTCCGGCCGACCGCTGTCGGCACCCACGTAGAGGCGGGGCTCGGTGACGAGTTGACGCTGGTTGGCTATGTCCCTGATCGAACCGCCCGCGCACATGAAGGGTGCCTCCGGCGTGTTCACAAGAATACCGCACCATCCCCGTTCCGTGCGGATGATGAGCCATGGAATGGATACATACATCGGGTCGGTCTTGCCGGCTTCGATGGTCGCGGCGGCGAAATCCGCGAAGACATCGCGATTCCAGAATTTTGTGCGCACCCCCGATTTTTCCAAGGGCCCCAGCTTCTCCCCCATGCCGTAGAAGCGCATCTCCGCATCATAGGCAAACTCCAGCAACCATGATCGGCCCGACACCCCGAAACTGCCCCCCATGGCCGCATCAAGGAGGGTTTCGCCCGCCGCATTGGCAAAGCGGATGGAGCCGTCAGGACCGACCGAGAGCCGCGCCTGTTGCGCATCCCCTTCTCCCTCCCCGTCGGCGGGCCCCGGCGGGGTCAATTCCGCATGGCTGTGGGTGCCCGCCCAGCGGCCTCCGATGGAGAGGTGGACCACCTCATCGGCGTGGTGAACCACTTGCAGGGGAAAGCTCTCCTCCCCAACTCGCAAGCCCGTCTCCACGGAGTGCCGGGCGAAACGAAAATTCACCGGATGGTGCGTCTTGTGATTGTCCATTCCGCTCCTTGCTGGCGCACCGCCCTCCTATTGACCAGCCAATTTGACTACGCCACATCCCACGCCACGATGCGGCGTTGCTTGCGGGAAAACTCGATGCCGACGCAGTCCACCGGCACGCCCTCCGCGCGGTAGCGCTCCGCATAGCCGCGCTCCTCGATGGCGGCGAGGGCGCTGTTGCCGCCAGGGGTCGCCTCATCGTCGACGAGCTTGAACTCGAAAATGAGCGCGCGACCTCCGAAGCGCACAACCATATCCAGGCGGCCCGCGTTGCTCGATTCCTCCACCGTGACGGGCAGCCCCAGCGAGGCGAAGAATGCGTAGAACACGCTCGCGTAGTAGCCCTCGTATTGGGCGATGGGGTTGTTGATATACCACTGGTGCGGAATCGACTCAAAGAAGCC
>PWNM01000494.1 GCA_003557825.1 Candidatus Hydrogenedentota bacterium
AATACATGGACCCAACCGGCCTTTTCGACAGGAACGCCGTTCTCGAGGGTAAGGATGATCGTGCCCAAGTACATGGAGGCTTCCGGATCGGGGGCATGACCCCCGCCGCCGGCTTGAGCCACCAATACGCCATTGACCTCGACCGGATCCTCGAGAAGCGTATGGCTATGGCCGCCGATGATGATGTCCAACTCGGGTACTTCCGCAGCCAGTTCGATGTCGGTGGAGACTCCGATGTGGGTCAGCGCGACGAAGACATCGTATTCATCCGCCAAATGGATATAGTCCTTCGCCGTTTCGATGGGATTTCGGCACGTAACCCCCTCAAAACTGCCCGTGCTGAGCCCAAGAACTGCCATGGTATAGCCTTCGTCCGTTTCAAATACGACATACGGTTTGACTTCCGGTAACCTGTCGGTGGTGATATCGGCGTTGGCCGCCAGCAGCGGGAACTCGGCCAGGTCGAGGGCTTGTCGCGTGTGCATATCGTGGGTATGCAGCTCATGATTGCCCAAGGTCATAACATCGTACCCAAGGCGGTTCATGGTATCGATAGCGGACATGGCTTGGTCGGCGTACCAGTCGAGATTGCCGGGCTCCCCCCAGCGGTCGGAATGCCGGACGAAGATATCGCCGGCGTTGAAATGGAACACATTGACGTGCTCCCTTCGAATGCGTTCGATTTCGGCCTCGATGGCATCCACGAAATTGAAGTCGAAGTGCTGATCGTTATCATGCAGTAAGATTACCTCGGTGATGACCGGATAGGTTAGCGTGATAGGTCTGTCGGTTGTATCTGCGGAGATACGGACGCGCCCCAAGCCATCCATACCGTCGAGCAATAGGATGGCGTCATCCACGATGGACACATAAAAACGAAACGCGCCGTTCTCGTCTGTGACGGTCTTGTAGCGGTGCTCTTCGGCCTTCAAAATCACGGTGAGATCGGAAAGCGCTTCGCCTTCGGCATCAACAACCGTACCGCCCAACGCCGCCGCGGGCGTAGCAAGCGGGCCAAGGACGGCAATAAGAAGAAAGACACCAGTCAGTCGACGTGAAATGATCATAAAGGGAGTCTCCATCCTATGCGTAAAGGCCAAAACCTCTCCCCATCGTAACATATTCCAAAACCGCCCGACGGTTTGGCCCGAATGGAAAAGGACGGTATAATGCCGGCAACCATGGCGCGGTCGTGGCGGAACGCCCCGGGGGAATGCTCGCCTCCGCGCAAACTCGTATTGGGATTGGTGTTTAATGTATCGAGGCATGACGGCCATCATCTACAAGGAGGCGATCCACATCGGCCGGGATCCCCGGACGTTGTTCCTTATGTTGTTGATCCCGGGTATCCAACTCATCATCTTCGGTTATGCCATCGATGTGGATGTACGCAACATTAATACGGTCGTCTACAACCTTGATGGACGCCGGGAGAGCGCCCGTCTTATCGAGGCGTTCGAAAACACGGGCACATTTCAGATCCTGGGTTTTGTGAATTCCGACGAGGCGTTCAACCAGACCATCGTCAGCGGAAGAGCCCGCGTCGGGGTGAAAATACCGCCGGATTTCTCGGATCGCCTCATGCAAAGACAACAGGTGCCGATTCAGATCCTGATCGACGGAAGCGACTCCACCGTGGCCATGCAAGCGTTGAATGTGGCCAACGCCATCGCTCTCGAGCGTTCGGTTTCGATCATGGCCGAGGCCATCGATGCGGATGCAGGACTGCTTATCGACTCTCGGCCGCGGATCTTGTTCAACCCCGAGATGAAAACCGCCAATTTTATGGTCCCCGGATTGGTCGGCATGGTGATGCAACTGGTGACCATCTTATTAACGGCCTTCTCGGTAGTACGTGAAAAAGAGACCGGCACCCTCGAACAGCTTATGGTAACGCCTGTCTCCCGCTTTGGCCTCATGTCCGGTAAACTCATACCCTATTGCGTGGTGGGCGCTTTCGAGACGCTGCTCGTGGTGTTGATCATGCGGTACTTGTTTGGCGTACCCATTGCGGGAAGCACCATGTTGCTTGCTGCCTTTTCGCTGGTTTTCCTCTTTACGGCATTGGGATTGGGATTGTTCGTATCGGTCATCGCCGAGACGCAAATGCAGGCGGTGCAGCTTGCATTCGTTATCATATTGCCCTCTATATTGCTTTCCGGATTTATTTTTCCGCAAGAGACTATGCCCTATCCGATCTATCTCATCGGCCAACTGATTCCCGTCACGTATTTTATCCGTATCCTTCGGGGCATCATTTTGCGGGGCGCCGGGTTCCATGAATTATGGCCACAGGCGGCTGTGTTAGCCGTCATGGGTATTGCAATTCTGATCATCAGCGCCAGCCAGTTCCGCAAGTCCCTGGCCTGATGACTCGGCTATCAAGGAGAACCGAACGATAAAGCGCACAACCGAACCGTTTCTGAGTCATCTCCACCCCCTTGCGGTGGGATCCTTTCGAAACTGGCTGCGACTGCTCTACCGCGCGGGTGGTATTGCGCCTCGGCACATGCCGAAGGCGGCCTATATTACAATCGGCAGTCTGCTCACCGCCCCGCTGCGCATCACCGAACGTTTAGCCTATGGCGCAACCATCGCCCGGACCGAGATCACAAAGGACCCGGTTTTCATCCTTGGCCATTGGCGCACGGGAACTACATTTCTTCACAACTTGCTCTGCCAGGACCCGCAGTTTGGTTTCCTGTCGACTTTTTTAACGGTGGCTCCCGAATTCTCGTTGGTGAGCGAGCGTTGGCTCAAACCCGCCCTGGGACTGCTGCTCCCTGACCATCGCCCCCAGGACAATATTGCTCTCAATCCCGATCTCCCCCAGGAGGAGGAGCTGGCCATGCCTCCCATGTGCCCTTACACCATGTATGCGGGTTACCACTTTCCAGCCCAGTTCCGCTCCTATTTCACCCGGTTCGTACTGTTCGAAGGGATTCCGGAAGGGGAACGCCAAGCCTGGCGAAATGCCTATCACTGGCTGCTTCGCAAGGCCACATACTGCGCGCAAGGCCGGCAGTTGGTCCTGAAAAGCCCGACCAATACGGGACGCATCCCCGAGCTGCTCGCCCTATACCCAAATGCGCGATTTATCCACATATACCGCAATCCCTACGTGCTCTATGGATCTACCCTGCGGCTCTATGCCAAGATGCTGCAAGTCAGCGCATTGCAACGGTATACGCAAGAGGAAATCGAGGAGAACGTCTTCGTCTTCTTCGAGCGGATGATGAGAAAATACCTCAAGGATCGCACACAGATACCCGATGAGCGCTTGGTGGAGCTGCGATTCGAGACCTTTGAACAAGATCCCTTGAACGGATTGCGCGAGGCCTATAAGGTTTTGGGCCTCGATGGGTTCGATGCGGCCATGCCTCGATTAAACGCCTATCTGGATTCGGTGCGGGGGTATCGGAAGAATCGGTATCGACTTGACCAAATCACCGTCGACCGCATCCGCGAACGTTGGGGGTTCGCGTTGGAGGCCTGGAATTACGATGTGCCCGACGATCTTGATATCATCTAGCCTGTACTGATTACGACATGGATTTAATGCATGTAACATTCCCAAAGGATTTTCTTGAATGCTACAAACAACAATTCGCATGCTTACTCTTATTATCCTGACGGGGTTGGTCGCCAGCTGTTTTCCAGGAGCCGAAGGGGATTACCACGGCCGCGTCGTCGTATACAGCCCCCACGGACCCGATGTGCTGCGCGACTACCAGGAGCTGTTCGAAGCGGCGTATCCCGGCGTCCAGGTCCAAGCGCTCGACATGGGTTCGCAGGAGGTGTACAGCCGAATAAGCAGCGAACAACGGCGGCCCCAGGCGGACGTGTGGTGGGGCGCCCCGACGACCATGTTCATGCAGGCGGCCGAAGAAGGCCTGCTTGAACCTTACCGACCCACCTGGGCCGATGCGGTGGGTGAGGCGTATCGCGACCCCGAGGACCGGTGGTACGGCGTCTACCGCTCGCCCCTGGGCATCCTGTACAACAACCGGCATTACACGGGCGATCAGGTTCCTCAGACCTGGGACGAACTACTCGATCCCGAGTGGCACGGCCGCATCGCCTTGCGCCGACCCCTGCCCTCCGGGACCATGCGAACCTTTATCGGGGCCATGATCCTGCGGGCGGAGACCGTGGAGCACGGATTTGACTGGTTGGCGCGGTTTCATGCGGCCACGGCGGATTACCTGGAAAACCCCCAGATGCTGTTTGACCACCTCAAACGCCGAGAAGATCGGATCAGCGTCTGGCTCATGCCGGATGCGGCCCTCCAACGAGAGCGGAACGGATTTCCCTTTGATTGCCATGTACCGCCCGAAACGCCCGTGCTCATCGAAGGCATCGCGCTGATAAAGGACGGTCCAAACCCGGACTGGGGCCGGAAATTTTACGAATTCGTCACCACATCCGAAGCCTTTGCCCACCAAGCTGAGGAATACTGGAAAATCCCCGTGCGCGAGGACATCGAGCCGGCCTTGTTGCCCGACTGGATCGCCAGCCAAGAGGTCGACGCCTTGGCCATCGATTGGGAGACCTTCGCCGAGCAGGAACAAGCCTGGTGCGACCGATGGGCCCGCGAGGTGTACCGCGCCCGATGAGCTCGATCCGATTTGAAGGCATCACCAAGCTCTATGCCGAGGGCGGCGGCATTCGAACCTTTAGTTGCGATATCGCCGACGGTGAGTTTTTCGCCATGCTTGGGCCCAGCGGATGCGGCAAAACGACGACATTGCGATTGGCGGCCGGCCTCGAAACGCCCGATGACGGGCGGATCTTCATGGACAGCCGGGATGTGACCGACCTGGTACCCGAAAAGCGGAACATCGCCATGGTGTTTCAGAACTATGCCTTGTTTCCCCACATGAACGTCTTCGAGAACGTGGCCTTTGGCCTACGGGCTCGCAAAACGCCCAAACAGGAACTGCGGGAACGGGTCCAGGAGTCGCTCGAACTGGTGCAACTCGGCGACCTGGGCAATCGACGGGTCACGGAACTCAGCGGCGGACAGCAGCAACGGGTGGCCCTGGCCCGCGCACTTGCGGTGCGCCCCGGCATTCTCCTTATGGACGAACCGCTGAGCAACCTCGACGCCGAACTGCGCTACAGCACGCGCCGGCAACTGGCGGACCTGCAACGACGGCTCGGGACAACCGTCATCTATGTCACCCACGACCAAGAAGAAGCCCTTGAACTCGCCCAGCGCATCGCTGTGATAAAGGACGGCGAATGCCACCAGATTGGCCCGCCCGAAGCCATCCTCGACGCCCCCGCTACGCCCTTTGTTCGCGCTTTTCTAGAACGTCAACGAATTCTCAATCAAGGCCGATAGCGCGCATACATATGCCGCAAATCCCGCACATCGTGTCGGGTTTTATGGTACAATGTATTAAATGACCCCGTCATCAGAGCATCAACCGGGCCAATACGGAAGGGCGTCATGAATGAGGAGCACAACGCCCGCGATTTCACGCGGGTCGACGCGCCGATTCAAGCAATCCTGGCTGCTGGGGCACAACGGATCTCAGGAACCATTCAGGACATCAGCATGAATGGAGCCCGTATCGGATGCGACACGCCCCTTCCACTTGGAACGCTATGCCCCGTTACGATTATGCTGGATGGGGGCCGGGAGACGATTCGACTCGAAATCGAAGCCGAGGTCGTACGCTCCGAGCCGGGAAGCATGGCCCTTTCCTTTTGTCATGTGGAGGCCGATAGTTTGCGGCATCTGCAGCATCTGGTGCAGTACAACGCAGCCGACAATGCAGATGCGGTGGAGAAGGAACTAGAAGCAAGCATCGGAGTCCGGCGTGTCCCAGACCAATAGCTCCTATGCAACGCAGGAGGATTTATCATGGAACGGTCAGTCAGTAATACAGCAGTCGAGGTTATCCAGGGCGATATTACCAAAGAACAGGTGGACGCCATCGTCAATGCGGCCAATACATCGTTGCTGGGCGGAGGCGGCGTGGACGGCGCGATTCACCGGGCTGGAGGACCGGCCATCCTAGAGGAATGCCGCAAGCTGGGCGGATGCGCGACGGGAGACGCGAAGATCACCACCGGCGGGAAATTGCCCG
>PWNM01000370.1 GCA_003557825.1 Candidatus Hydrogenedentota bacterium
CCGATACCCTTTATTTTCATGCTAAGTACCGGCAAGAGCACCCCACTACGATGGGGCAAAACTATCTAATCGCTGATATTGAAGGGGATGGTCATTTTGTAGGAACCCTATTGATGTTCGGCAACGCCAAAGTGGTTGGTGGGGAGAAGGAGATGATTTCTTCTTTATCGACGGAGAAGAGGAGCCCAGCCTTCGCGGAACTGGGACCGAAGATTATTTTTGCGATGCGTGGGGATTTCGGAAGTTCCATTACCCCTTCTATGGGGTTTCGATGTACGACGGAGGTTATGATGCCCTTACTCGAACGACTGTCTATCGATGGCATATACCCGATCCGGTTTTGTTTTCCAAATCGTTAAGAGTAGAGATTGAGCATAAGGGTACTGTTTACGACGATGACGGAACCGTGCTGACCCAGTTTGGCGAGCGAGAAGATGATTTTTCATCGGTTGCATTTTGGTATCAGACCAAACCCCATGAGCCATTTCCGCCCCTACCAGAACCCTATAAGCGGGTTTACCATGATCCCGCTGATCTAGTCGAATTTGAAGACCTTCTCGATGAGGTGACGGTGACGGGAGGTGATGCTACGATTCAATATGGGCCTTGGAGCGGTAACGCTCAGCTAATCTGGACGCCCAATGATCCCCATCATCGTTTAACGGTGCCGATCGAAATCAAGCAATCGGGGAATTATCTGTTGCGTCTTGTGGTGACAGAATCATTCGACTATGGAGTATTTAGCATTTTTTTGAATGATGTTCTGCTGACATCTTCAACGGATTTATTTGCCACTGAATTCCGTTCTACGGAGCGCGATTATGGACCTTTCGAGCTCGAAGAAGGCAAACATGATCTAGTTTTCCTTAATCTAGGCCGTAATGAGAGTTCCCAAGGCTATTTTCTTGGGATAGACTGCCTTTTACTGCAAAAGCAGTAGCTTTTTTAACACGTGACTCCGCAATATGTGGATTGAAAAGCCTTAGGTAATCTAACACATTATGTGGCGGTAGGGGGGACTTGACACGCAAGCTGTTGTTGTCTAGACTATGCGCCAGGGGACTACGCTCCTGAGTTTGGCGATTGAAAAACCATCCTACAAGGGGAGACGTGTAGCAGTGAAACGACAATTTTTTAATGGGTTACGATTTGCCGGCGTGGCAATCGTAATGGCTGCGGTGGGCTGCACCACCACTCCGACGCGTGAAGCGAGAGAAAAGCAATTTGACCCAGTACCCAAACCCGAGGTGGGGCAGTTGGACCTTGAGCCGGTGCATCGGCCCCGCGGAACGACCGACTTGCTGCGCAAAGCGGACCTGGCATTTCAAAAGGCCAATGAAGCGCAGGAAGCGGGTGACGGCGAGGCATCGCTAAAACATTACACCGAGATGTTGCAATTGTTAGTCGAGGCCGATCTAGATCCGGTCATCTTCTACAATCTACGCAACGAATTTGCCCGCATTTTGGATTCCACCTCCCATCAGGTCCATCTATATGAAGAGGGTCAGCCTCGTGCATGGGATGACGCAGCGCGGGATTCGACAGGCGTCAGAGGGGATCTGCCCATTCCGTTCCCCTTGCCCAATGGCGTCCTGCAGGAGATCGAAGAGATTCAGGAAGTCTACCCTCGAGGCTTTCAAACCGCTCTCAACCGGAGCTTTCGGTATGCGCCGTGGATCCGCCGCGAGTTTGCCCAGGCCGGGTTGCCCGAAGATTTGGTCTGGTTAGCCTTGGTTGAAAGCCATTTCGTTCCCTATGCCCAATCCCCCGCCGGAGCGGTTGGCATGTGGCAGTTTATGCCTGCAACGGCCCAACGCTATGGGCTGCGCATGGACAGTTACGTGGACGAACGGCGGGACTGGGAGAAAGCAACCCGAGCGGCCATCGCCTATCTGAGTGATTTGTACACAATGTTTGGCGATTGGGCACTGGCTGTATCGGCGTATAACATGGGCGAAGGTGGTCTACAGCGGGCCATTTCCTATGCCGGCGGTGAGTCCGACCTATGGCAATTGCTTGATAGCGCGGCCGGGCAACGGCGTATGCACGAGGAAACTCGCAAATTCTACCCGCGCCTTATCGCCAGCATCATCGTGGCCAGTAGCCCTGAACGCTACGGATTCAGCGTAAATCCGATTCCGCCCGACAACTACGTGCGCGTACCGGTTCGGGGGTCGTACAACCTGGCCGATCTGGAACGAGCGAGCGGGATTGAAAACGGAACGCTCAAACGGTTGAACCCGGACTTGCTTCGAGGCGTTACGCCGCCTGCAGGCGAGCATCGGGTGGCCGTGCCGGTCGAGGCGAACGCCCGATTTGTGGCGGCTTTGCAGGATGTATCCCCCGCGGACGAACGCCGAGTGCTGGCCTCCCAGAGCAGCGGCGGTGGGAGTTCGACTGCATCGAGCAGCACGGCTTCGTCGTCAAGCGGATCTACGTCGACCACCTATACGGTCCGTCGCGGCGATACGCTGGGGGCCATCGCCAACCGATACAATGTTTCGGTTGATGACTTGATGAAGGCCAACAACATCGCATCGGCTCGTCGGCTGCATGTGGGACGCCGTCTTGAAATCCCCGGTCGCGCAACCCGCGGAGCCGATTCGGTTCAAGCTGCTTCCGCCCGCACCCATCAGGTGCGACGGGGCGAAACCCTATCTGAAATCGCCCAGCGGTACAACGTACGCATCAGCGATCTCGAGAGCTGGAACAATCTGACCAGCCGAACCATCCGGGTTAATCAAGAGCTGCACGTGTCGGCTCCGGAAAGCGTTCCGCAAACAACCACGGCTTCTGCCTCTGCTTCGGGCGAGCGTACCATTCATGTGGTCCGTTCCGGCGACTTCCCAGGTAAGATTGCCCAGGAGTACGGCGTGCCCGTGGCGGACCTCTTGCAGTGGAACAACCTGAGCCGCGACGCGGTCATTCGCGAGAACGATGAACTGGTGATATACGCCAGTAATGGCGGGGGATCAGCGCCCTCGGGTCCGCAAAAAATCACCCATACTGCTGCCGCAGGCGACAGTGCCGGCAAAATCGCCCAAAAATACGGCGTGAGCACCAGCGACTTCCTTAAGTGGAACAACCTCAACCGCAACTCGGTCGTCCGACTTGGGGCCGAATATGTGGTGTATGTGAACGGCGGCGGCTCAGGCGGCAGCGTACAGCGCGGTCCGGAGACCCATACGGTCGCGAGTGGAGAAAGCCCCTGGACCATCGCCCGGAAACATGATGTGACCATGGCTGACCTGATGCGATGGAACGGTTGGGGCGACAACAAGGTCCTCCGAGTGGGCGAGGAGTACAAGGTGTATCCGGGCGGTTCCTCGGGTTCGCAAGAGGCGCGCGGTCCCGAACGTATCGAGCATACGGTTACTGCCGGCCAAAATCCGACAACCATCGCCCGCCGCTATGGCGTCAGTGTTGACGATGTGTTCCAGTGGAACAAATGGAGCCGAAACAAGGTGTTGCGCGTGGGAGAGACGGTGATCATCCACCGCTAACTTCCCTACACATCCATGGGCATATTGTACGCGCCGCCGGTTGAATTGTTGCCCGGCGGCGCGTTGTCGTATCGGCTGCAAAGGGAACGGGAGAAGCTGCCATGTCCGAGGAGCAAGGCGGTCTTGAGGGAGCCGATTATGCGGGGCTCTATCGGAGCTATATTGAAGCGCTGAATCAGGTGGATCACCTCTCGACGCTCCGTGAGATCGGTTTGGCCATCAATGCCAGCCTCGACCTCGACGAAACCCTGACCACTATTGCGAATGTCGTCCATGGCGCATTGGACGTTTACCGTCTGACCCTATTCGAAATCGACGAAGGAGGGCGCACCGCCCACCCCGCCGTGGCCAAATACGGCGACGACGTTATCTCTCGAGAACGCCTCGAAGGGGAGACCATACTCGTTTCCGGGACTCCCTTTGGAAAGGCCTTGGCCCAACGACGGGTGATCTTGGTCAATACGGAACTGCAAAATGCCGCCTATGTACCGCTGTTGGCCCGTGATACGGCCTTGGGGGTGATGCGCCTCGAAGACCGCGGTGATGGAACGCCCTTCACAGAACACGACGTTCCACTGTATCTTTCGGTGGGGTCGCAGATTGCCGTCGCCATCAACAACGCCCGACTCTATGCCATGGCCGTGACGGACGGGTTGACCGGGCTGTATGTGCGCCGCTATTTTGACTTGCGCATGCGTGAGGAATACAACCAGGCCAAACGGTATCACCGCCAATTTTCGGTGATGCTCTTGGATATCGACCACTTCAAGGTGTTTAACGACACCCATGGTCATCAGACCGGCGACGCGGTGTTGCGGCAAGTTGCCGAGCTGATCGGCGGCACGATGCGTAGCGTGGACATTGTCTGCCGCTATGGTGGCGAGGAGATGGCCGTTATTATGCCCGAGACCGAGCTAAACGAAGCAGGCGTGGCCGCCCAAAAGTTATGTGATCGGATTCGACAGCATCCGTTTGCCGGTTCCGGTGGGAAATCCCTGTCGGTTACATGCAGTATCGGCGTGGCGGCCTTCCGTGAGAACGATCCCGGGCCGGACGCCATTGTTCAAGCCGCCGACAAGGCCCTCTACGCGGCGAAAGAACACGGTCGCGACCGGGTCGAACTGCACGGCATTCAACGCTTTCGACCCGCCTCATCCGCATCAACGGAATAACGTCGCCGTCCCTTTAGGCATGTGCTAAAGGAATTCGAATGCACTGTTAATACAGCACGGCCTTGGGCACTGTGAGAAATGCAAGAACGCCCGACCGGATATCAGGACTTGCTGATTCCATAGGGGCGTCTATGGTATTCTAGCCCGCATTGGGGAAGTATCCATTAACTGCAGATTAGCCGATGAAACTACGCCGATTATTCTTACGAGAACCTCGGGATTCCGAAGGTCGTACAGCCATCCAACTTGCCTGCGCCGAGGGCAATGAGGAAACGGTCGAGGCCTTGATCGCCAAGGGCTGCGATGTCGATACGCAGGACAGCCATGGCAGTACGCCCTTGCATAAGGTTGTTACGCGGGGGTTCCGCCAGCTTACCCGGATGTTGCTGGATGCCGGAGCGAACGTTAATCTCCGCGACAGCAGCGGCCGGGCCCCACTGCATTGGGCTGCCTTCGAAGGGAATTACGGCGCCACCGAAATGCTCCTTGACCACGGAGCCGATCCCAATGCCCGTGAAAACAGCGGTTACACACCCCTCTACATCGCCGCCAGTCTTGGCCACCACGATATACTCGAGCTGTTGCTCCGTAAAGGAGCCGATGTTTTCGCTCAGGATAACGACGGCTTTACCCCCTTGCACGGCGCGGCATCAAAAGGATTCGCCGCCGATCTGCGGTTGCTGGTGGATGGGGGCGGCAAAATCGACTGTCGTGACAATAGCGGCTGCACACCCCTGATCTGGGCTGCTCAAGGTGGGCATCAGGAGGCCGTCACATTGCTCCTTGAACGGGGCGCGGAGGTAAATGCCGCCGATAATGAAGGGGCCGGTCCATTGCACGGCGCGGCGTCCGAAGGCCATCATGACCTCGTGCGGGTCCTGATCGCTGCAGGGGCGGTCCCCGACCGTCCTACCAAAAATGGCCAGACGCCCCTGTATATGGCGGCGCGGAACGGGCACAGCGCGGTTGTCGAGCGCCTGCTCACTCACAAAGTCAACATAAATGTGCAGGATGAAAACCGCCGGACACCGCTGTACATGGCGGCCCGGAATGGTCATGCAAGGACCGTCGAACGGCTCATCACCGCTGGGGCGGATGAAAGCATCGAAGATAAAAACGGGTGGAGCCCTTTGTTTATCGCCGCGCGCAACGGCCACAGTCAAGTGGTCGAGCAGTTGATCGCCCGCGGGTTTGGGGCCTTTTATACGGCGGCTGCCCGGGGCCAACGCGAGCTCATCGAGATGCTGTTGGCCAAGGGAATGGACATCAATGCCCGCGATAGCAACGGATGGTCCGGCATTCATCGGGCCGCAGCCGAAGGTCGATACAGCACTGCTGAATTGCTTATCGATCTGGGTTCCGAGGTCGATCCGGAGAACAACGCGGGGCAACGACCGCTCATGCTCGCCGCCGAGG
>PWNM01000416.1 GCA_003557825.1 Candidatus Hydrogenedentota bacterium
GGCCGACCATCACCGGTTCTTCGTGCCGCTCAATGGCGCGGTTGTCTTTGACCATCTTGTCGCCTACGAGCATCTGAAAGACATCCCGCTCATCTTCGTCACCGGCGTCGCGTTGTCCGACGACACCCGGGATGCCATCGAGCGTTGCGCGGAAGAAGGGGCTACGGTGGTGTTTTGGGGTCCCCTCGCCAAACAACACGGCTTTGCCGACTACGAGGGAGGTTTCGAGATACACGACCGGGGAGAGGGACGCATTATCCTAACCGACGATTTCAACAGCCGTCGTGTCTTCGCCCAGGTCCACCACCTGATCGGGCTTCCCAATGCCATCCGCTACCGCTTCGGCGATGAGGTGGTCCGCCTCGAACGAGTGACGGACAACGAGGTTCGGGTGGTGCGGAGCCGGGTGGAGCCGTAGCGCCGGTTACAGGTCGAACAGCACTTCCGCCCGGTATTGCCCATCGCGGTGTTCTACAGCGATGCCGTGGTAAGTGGCCGCCTTGACTTCCGTTTTCCGATCTTCCGGCCTGCACCGATAGCCTTGCAGCACGGCGTCGAGGCGATGGGTGTCGATGCGGTCGAATTCGACGGCCGCCGCGGCGAAGTGTTCCACATCGAGCAGGTAGATCAGCTCCTGCAACCATCGCACCATCAGATCATCGAGGCCGTCGCCCTCGAGCTGGATCCGTCGGGTATAGGGCGTCTCGTCGCGTCGGTCTTGCAGGGCCACGGCATACAACGCGTCCATGGCCGATGTGAATAGCTCGTCGAGGTTTGCGCCCCAACACGCGACCCGCTCATCCGCCACGTGATCGAGGAAGCGGAACGGCATCGCTACACGCCATGGGTGAGCGCCGTTACCCAGAACCGTATGGCCAACATGGTTTCGAGATAGACCAATTTTACGGCCTGGGTCAGATCCAACGACAGGATCCGTCCCTTCCGAAGCTGGGTCAGGAGATTCTTGCGATATTCGTTGAGCTGCCGCCGGCGCGCCACATAGTGGATAGCCACTTCTTCGTAGCCGCTGAGGAGGCTGTTTGAAATGTACTGCTGCGCCGAGACCACCGTAGCCCATGACGGCGCTTGCATGTCGAAGGACCGCAGATAGGCGTCCACTTCCTGGGCCTTGTGTTGGATCGCCTTGCAGGTCTGTTTTCCGATGGTCGGCCGCTCCTGGCTCAGCGCATGGAGCCGTTCCGAAGCTGTGGCCAGCATGTTGCGAACTTCCTGAGCGGCCACATCGCATCGGCCTTTCAGGTCCGATTCCATGACCTGCTGCCGCGCCGTAGCCCATCGGGTGCGCAAATCGGCCAGCGTCGCCCAGCGAGGATCGTCTGGTTTGCGGGTGAGCATCCAGATCTCCTGGAACTCCAAAAACAATTGGGCGTAGACCTTCGTCCCCCAGGCCAGATCCTTAATCCGCCGCCACCCATACTGGAACACATTCTCGCGCGGGAATTCGGGCCGTCGCGCCTTTCGGTCCTTGAGGCGGAACAATCCGGTACCCATGGGATGGGTTCGCACAAATACGCCCGACCAGCGGTACCACAGCGACGTCCAGAACAACGGCCAATAGGCTTTCCGGGGCGCGCGCAGCAGGATGTTGACCACGTTCTCCGGGCTGTAGAAATCCTTCCACGCCGCATGGAACGTGTCGCGCCACGAGCCGGGCGCAAAATTCGGATGACGGAAGGTTTCGTGGGTGCTTTCGTAGTTGTTCACGTCGGCGTCGATGGGCACGCCCTGTTGATGCATCTCGTAGTGGTCTTGCGAACCGGGCAGCGGAGTGAGCATGAAGAACGAGGCTTCGTCTACCTGCACATGGTCGCGCAAGAGCTCGACATCGCGGATGACCGATTCCTGGGTATCAAAGGGCAAACCGATGATATAGCCCACATGGACCCGGACCCCGGCCTTGTGCCATGTTTCCACCATAGCGGCATAGGCTTCCGCATCGTTCTGTCGCTTGCCGGTGGCTTCGAGATTGTCCGGGTTCACCGTTTCCATCCCGACAAATACCGTGTCGCACCCTGCCGACTCGGCCTTCTTGACAAATCCCGGTAGCCGATAGGCCTGGGTATCCACTTGCATCATGAAGTGGAGGTTCATGCCCTCGGCTCGCAGT
This sequence comes from Candidatus Hydrogenedentota bacterium, assembly GCA_003557825.1. Lineage (GTDB taxonomy): Bacteria > Hydrogenedentota > Hydrogenedentia > Hydrogenedentales > SLHB01 > PWNM01. The sequence goes on from PWNM01000416.1 coordinate 2,129, forward strand.
TGGGCCATTCCGTCGAACAGGTCTTCCCAGGCATGGCTGCGGGACATGTTGTCGTCGGTGAAAAAGTATTGTGTTACGCCCTCGGTATAGTTTTCGCGGATGCTTTCCAGAATCGCCTCCGCCGAACGGCACCGCATCCGGCGGCCTTGCACATTAATGATAGTGCAAAAGGAACACCCGAACGGGCAGCCCCGGCTTGTATCGAGGGTCGCCATGTTCTTGAGCAAGAACCGACTCAGATACTGCTTGTCCGGCCTCGGCACGGGCGCATTGGCCAGGTCCGGCGGTTCCGACGCCGCATAGACCGGCTGAAGCCGATCGTCCAGGGCATCGCGAAGCAGCTCCGCCATCATACCCGGCGCTTCGACTTCGCCCTTCACCAGCGTCACGCCCGCATCGAGCACCCGTTGCACTTCGTGGGTCGGCTCATCAAACATGGCCAAAATGCCGCTCACATGGAATCCGCCGATGAGTACCGGCACGCCCGCCGCCCGCAATTCGAGGGCAAGATCCGCTGCGCGGGCAAACTGGTTGCTTTGCACTCCCACCAGCCCCACCACCACGCGGTGTTTGCCTCGGCGGTGCTCGCGAATGATCCGCTTCAGCGGTGGGCGCTGCACGCAATCATCGAAGACCGACACGGAGACATCTACCTCGGGTCCGAGTTCGCCCCGGCTGCCCACGTCTTCGGTGAGCGATTTGAGGCACATCAGGCTGTTTGATGGGACCACGCCGCGCCAATACCGATGGACATATCCGTCGTCATCGTATCGCGAGGGGACTATATAGTGAACATGAAGGGTGCGGGTCATTGGGACTACTGCCTTTCTCTAGAATATAATGATATTATAGCATAATTCGCCAAATAGTTTCAAGGGTCCCAAGGGCGGCTTAGGCCCGATAGAGGCTGTGTCCAATACCCATCGCTTTCCGGCATGCCTCTACTGTATCTAACGCCACAGGCGTAACTTTTATTGCATTTTCCCGCAGGAACTCCTTCACATACTCCTCCGTATTATCGGGGGCATGGAACCGCTCGATGATGGGCGCGTTGAAGGCCGAGACGTATTCGGCCAGCGTCGTCTTCAGCGTTCCGTAGAACTTTTCGCCCCGGCGGTATTTGCCGACGAAGTCAAGGTACACCTCTTCGGGCGCGAGCAAGTGCAGGATCCGGTACAACGCCCCAACGCTCGCCGGCATTTGCGGGATGACCACGTCGGGGTCGGTGCTTTCGCTTTCGAGGGGCAGGGGATCCGTCGAGGTCTGAACGCCCTTGAGTTTCTTGAGCACCGTTTTGGGATCATCCAGCAGGTCGAGGGTGTTGTTCTCGCTCTTGCCCATCTTCTCCGAACCGTCGAGGCCGGGCAACCGCAAGGCGTTGCGCGCCACCGGAGCCGGCACTTTGAGGGTCTCGCCAAAGCGGGCATTGAACTTCTGAGCGATGTCCATGGCCATTTCGACATGTTGCCGCTGGTCGTCGCCCACGGGTACGATGTCCGCCTTTACAATCAGGATGTCCGCCGCCATCAATACCGGATACCCCAACAGCCCGTAGGACAGCGGGTTCCCCTCCGTACCGTCTCGGCGCTCGGGCAGCTTCGATAGTTTGTCTTTATAGGTCGTTCCCCGTTCGAGGTGGCCGATATTCGTCACCATGCCGAGCAGCAGGGTGAGCTCCGCCGTACAGGGTAAATCGCTCTGGCGGTAGATGATCGACCGGTCCGGGTCCAGTCCACATGCCACATAGGTCCGCAGCATATCGATGGTCTGTTGATAAAAATCCACCCGCTCGACGATGGTCGTCAACGCGTGATAGTCCGCTATGAAATAATAGCAGCGATACCCTTCTTCCTGGAGCTTCAGGAAGTGTTGGATCGCGCCGAAATAGTTCCCATAGTGAAGCCGTCCCGTCGGACGGATGCCGGATAGGATGATCTCGTTCTTCTCCGCCATGAAAAACCTTTCTACTGTGTCGGTTTGGATTCGGGTGGATGGGCCCGGACGGGGCCCCGGAATGCCGTCGAATGATACCCGAACGGGCCTGCTTCTGTCCAGAATACCGGCCGATAGGGCCGTTCAAGTTGATCCGCAACCCCTATCATACGTACAGTATGCGCACGGGGAGGAGGAAACCCCGCGAAAACGACGCGCCCGTGTAGCACCGATTGCGGCGTGCACCTTTGATTTTCAGAGGGAAAGATACGACTACTGCGCAATTCGGTTCGCCAAGGGAGCCATTTGCGACGGGCCGTTGTTGACACCATTTTAGCGGTGTGATATAAGCTGTATAGGATTGTAGACTGGTTGGAGCGATGCTCCAACCCTTCCCGAGCGGGTATCGGGGCTGTGAAGCCGCCGGGGGGCCCAATTCGGCACAATACGTAGTGGGAGATTCTGACCGGAAGCGATACCCTAAATCGTTTTTGGCAGTCGTTAGGACTCTAGGGAAGGAAACATGCACGCGGGAAATCGCCGAAGATCGCTCCACGAGACATCGGGTCTCGGGAGCGTTTTTTGTTCCTGCCGGAGGTATTCACCTGTGAACACGTTGTTTGACGCTCGATTCCGCTTGTTGGGGATGGCTATCGTACTGGCATGCTGCCTGGCAATACCATGGACCGCCCTCGCCCAAAATGACGATGACGACGACGACGATCCCGATATCCCGTCTGCAAGCCTCAATATTGAGAGTATGATTCCCGATGGCGAAGCCTTGCTGCCGACCAACAACTGGTCACCCATCGCGCGGCTGGAGATGGTCTGGGACAGCGACGACGAACCCGCGCCGCGCTTCCTGGGATCGCTCCAATATACGATTGCCGGCGATCCCGATGCAGGCGACCGGGACTATGACGTTTTTGGCGCTCCCGGACCGCAACACCTATACGAATTCGCCCTCATTGCCGAGATCGGGGGACCTGACGATAACGACGCCTATGGCGAACTTGGCGCAGATGACCAGATCATCATGGTCTGGGATGGATTTGCAGAGCAAGACTTTGTCGAGCTCACAGGCGAAGCCGGGGGGCTGACCTATTTCCTTGACTTCATCGGCGATGGTGATGGTAATGCTCCTGATTTCCCACTTCCGATATTTGATCCCACAGGATCTTCCTTTATTTTAGCTGTGCGCACATCCGCCCTCTGGCATCATGGCCTCTCCTTCACTTGCAGCGATATTCAGGCCTGGATGGTCCATCCCGATATTTTCTTTATTGAAGCCTGGGACGGAAATGTAGAGGATCTGCCTACAGGTATTCTGGTAAATGAAGACGGGGAATGGCTGGACGGTTATCCTTGGGACCAGGAGGATGAGTGGTTCGTTGACACCGATGATGCCGTGTACACGGCGTCGTTTGGCGTGTACGATATTACCGGCCATCTATACGATACCCCAGGGCAGCAGCCAGTGGCACGGGAGACGGGCTCCTGGCAATGGCCGCATAAGATTCACACGCCCCTTCCCGAATTTACGCGGCCTCGGTGGGATCAATCCGCGACGGCATTTGATTTTGTCCAGGGCAATTTTATGGAGTTGCGTAGACTTTTTGCTATTGAGACCTGGTATTCTGTAGTGGGTATCAATCTGCGCGGAACGGCCAGTTCTGCCAGAGAAACGTTTCCAAGGCTTGATGAGAACGGATTTCCAACTCCCCAAGTTCGCGGCTATCTGCCGCAGGTCATGGGGTTCGCTGTGCCGGTCGAGGGCGTGGACGCTCCTTATCCCGTCGAGTTAAGTGTGGTCATGTCGGATATCGACGCCGATCCCCTTGGCCCTCCCGGCAATGGTGGATTCGATCCCCGTGAGGGACTGCAATTCATGTCCTATGACGTCCTAGGGATTGACGGCGAAATCATTGTCGACGCCGCTTATCAATCTACAGGTTCCAAAGGCGAAAGCGCCTTTAACGGTGTATGGCTGTATCACGACAACACAGGTA
>PWNM01000535.1 GCA_003557825.1 Candidatus Hydrogenedentota bacterium
TGTTCTCGACGCCCAGATAGATCTGCCGTCCCGCTGCAATTTGAGGACGGGGTCCGCCGGAATGGCGAGGGAGAATGTTATGATTGTTCGGGCCGCCGTACCAAAGCAGGCCGAGGGGAAGTTGGGCCCGCTGTTCGTTGGATACGAGCGTATTGGCCGAATCGTGAAGCTGGTGAGTCCATTGCCCGGCTCCGGTGAGGGGACCGCCGCGTTGGGCAAACACATAATCCAGGCCGTTATCCACGGTGACTTGGTCCACGTCCGCTTCGCGGGCGGCCTCGACCATTGCTCCCACCGTATCCGCCGAACTGCCCAGATAAGCAACACCGCCATAGGGACGCAATCGGTCCAAAACTGTATTCAACTGCGCCGCGTCTGCATTCAGTCCGGCTGCTTCGGCGTCTTCGCTCAGTACCATGCTGAATAGATAGGGCTGAACGGTGAAGGCGGCCGGATCGGCCTCGATGACGGCAGCGCGGCGGCTGTAGATATCCGAAGCCGCCAGTTCCTTGCGCAGGGCTTGTACCGTCTCGCTGTCTTGTTCGACAACCACGATATGTAGGTCGCTTCGCGTCAGCAATTCGCGCATCAGATCACCCGAGCCTGCGCCGAGCATAAGGGCGTATCCGTGGGATTCGCCGAGTTCGTCGAGCAGGTCTTGAGCAGTTCGGGCCCATTGAGCACCGTGCATACTCAGCCGAGCCGGACGGAATCGATGCCGCACGGGCTCGGTTTTTTCGGTTGCGAAGCAATACAGGGTACCCTCGGTCGTCGTAATAAACAGACGGCCATGGGCCGTGATGGCATTAAAAACCTCGCCGTCGAGTTGATCGGCGACGCTTTCAACGGCGGCGGTCAAGCGTTCATTCTCGAGAGCGCCCATGCCGTCGGCGTGGACCGCATAGCCGCCGTCGCCTTTTCCAACACGAGGGTTGATGTGCGTCACCTCACCCGTATGCCGATCAAGGTGCACGGCCGCAGCGCGTCCGCCTGCCACAACGATGCGTTCCTCGTTGGCCGCGATATAGCCTTGAGGTGCCAGGCCGCCGTAGCCATAGGCGCCGCCGTGGGGCAGGGGCACGTAATCCGAGCTTGTCGTATCGTTAATCCAGACCACGTCGCCGGTGGTCGCGTCAAGGGCAAAGACGAAGATGCCATGGAGAGGCCAAATACCGGCGGTAAAATAAACGACATCGTCCCAGATGACCGGACCGCCACGGGCCGGCCACATGTTGATGATGCGCTCGTTGCCGAGTAAGTGAAGGTCGGAAGGAGCGCCGAAAAACTTCCAAAGCAGCGATCCATCGGATGCGTTCACGCAGTATAGATGGCCATCGTCGGAAACAAAATATACACGGTTTCCATCCACCGCCGGGGCCAGACGAACCGGTCCATTGGCGTGGAACCGCCACAGCTCCTCGCCGTTTTCGATGCTATAAGCCGTGACGCTGTCGGTCACATTTGAGGGCACAAAGATCCGATTGCCTTTGACCACGGGCGAATAGGAGGCATCGAATTCGAGCTTACGGTGATCGTCCCACTGATGGGGCCAGGCCCGGTTGGGTTCCGGTAACTCACGTATCCATTGCAGGTGCAGGTCGGCATCAGGGATGACCGGCGTATTGGCGCTTCGACCGGCGTCGTATTGCCACATGGGCCAATCGAGGAACCCGGCCTTCTCGAGTTCCCGGAGGGCCTCTTTCCCGCCGATCTCACCCAGGGCATGGGCTGCCGCCTCGCGAACCGTCCGATCCTCATGGTACAGCATGGCGTCGGATAATTCAGAAAACACCTGATACAGCGGTTTCTCGATGGTCCGTACCGCGGCCGTGTCCTCGGCGGCGTATGCGCCAAAGCCTACGATCAGCGCTACGGCGATACATGCCCGCCCGATTTGCCTCGTCTTGGATTGCATGAAATAGCCTCGCATTCGTTGGATCTCCTTTCTCGATTAGTGCTTCGTGGATGCCAGATCGAAATCGTGCGCCACAAGCTCGATCCCGCTAATCAACGGATCAAACTCGGAATTCGGTGACTTGCGCAGGGCGATGGTCATCGTCATACTGCTATTAACGGTAACCTCCGCAACCGTGCCATGCAAGCAGCCGCCGGATTGGCTCACAATGTCAAACCCCGTCAATACTTCCTCATCATCAATCAACACATCAAAAACTCGTTGTCCTGCTTCCACATTCGCATCAAGCTCAGCGAAGTGGAGTCGAACGGTGTACCGAGTTTCGATGAGATCATATACCGTAATGGCCTCGTCGTCGCCGTTGATCTCACGGGCCGTAGCAAGCACCCAATCGATACTACCGCCATGATCTTCGATGGCCGACGGATGCCGACGACGGGAGCCTTCGGCTTCATGCCAAATGCGCCCGGTGGCGCGATCGACGCGTCGGCCCGGCGCGCCCAGGTTGATGCCATAGCCCTCGGGATTGGGCGGGGCGCTGTCGTAGGTGGTCCAAGCCTCGATGCTGGTCATTTCGGGCATGTGGATCAAGGCCAACGAGGTCTGGTGCTGATAGCTGCACGTGCAGGTTCGGGTGTAATCGGGCGCATTGACCACGCCATCGGCGACAACCATATTATTGGTACACCCCGATCGGAACCCGCCAAAGAACCCCGTACCGGAATCGTACTCCAGGTCGTAGAAAGCGGCCGCGCCGGACCGGAACGTGATCAGGTGTTCGCTTACGTTATGGCTGTTGCATCCGTAACGGCGGTTATAGGTCCATGCCGCTTGCTCACCCGTGTGGGGTTGTTCCCGCATGATCGTTTCGCCCGTTAGAAGATTGATGGCCCGGCCCTGCCCCGAACGCGCCGCCGGAGCCAGGTAGACCGTATCGTGTCGAATCGCCAGCGGCCCCCAATAGGGTTGCAGCGTCCCTTCCCACAGGGGTTCGCCCGAGACGCCTTGATAGGCCGCAATGCGGTCGCCGGGTTCGTCCTCGAGCATCCGCAACCCCCCCGGACGTCCGCCTTGAACAAGGATGTCATGCTCCGCCGAGTAACCCAACCAGGTACCGAAAATAGTCGTGTCGCGGCTCCAGAGTTCGTCGCCCGTACGGGGATCCAAAGCCATCAGCATGGCATCGTCGACCACCTCGCCGCGCCGTTGCAGATGGTCCAGGGCTTCGTCCGACAAGCCGTCGATCAGATAGAGCCGACCATTGCTTGTGACGATGGCGTTGTGACGGTATCCGGTTTTCGCGTCACGGGTCCACAGCACCTCGCCTGTGGCGCGGTCCAGGACTACCAACTTCTCACTCGAGGTGCCGTCCCAGCTTCGGTCCTTGATATCGGCCATGGTCTCAAAAACATCGGTGTAGTGTTCATCGCCAAAGACTTGGGGCTCGACGGTGGTAATGATCACGTCGTTCCATACGCTGAGATGGCCCCAATCCGGTTTGCCCTGATGCTCGGGCGCAACGGGAAGCTGAAACGCGGCTACGATTTCGCCGGTGTCGGGCGCAAGCTGATAGATGCAGGTCTTGTATCGGACGTAAATGGCGTCGGTCAGCGATACGAAAGGGCTGCCCAGTTGGTTGGCTCCAATACCGTCGGCGCTGTGCATGAAGACCTCGTGGCCTTCTTCAAACCGTGCCTCGAGTTCGAGATCGGTGAAGGGATAGCCGATGCCCGGAAATTCGCGCTGCCAGATCACGCGTCCCGTATAAACGCACCGGGCGCTGATCATCTCGTTCCCCGGCAAGAGTACCCGCCCGCCGATCACCTGCGGCACGGGACCATGGCCATGGCGGGGCAAGATATTGTTGTTGCAGGGGCCGCCGAACCACAGGATCCCCAAAGGCGTTTTGGCACGGGCATCGGGTGAGAAGTTGGTATTGGCCGAATCGGAGTATTGATGGGTCCATTGGCCCGCATCGGTTAGCGGTCCGCCGCGTCGGGCATAGACGTGGTCGGTTCGGTTCTCAACATGTACCTGATCCACCGCCGCTGTCTGGGCCGAGGCCGTCAGCCCCGCCGCAAAGCCGCCCGAGGCGCCCCAATAGGCCACGCCGCCGTAGGGGCGCAGCCGGTCCAACAGATGGCCCACAAGGACGGCATTCGTTGTGATGCCCGCCGCTTCCGCGTTTTCGCTCGCAACCATGCTAAAGAGATAAGGCTGAACCGCCAAGGTCGCTGGGTCCGCTTCGATGACCGCCGCCCGTCGTCCATAGAGACCCGCTTCAGACAGTTCGTCGCGCAGGTTTCGTACGATAGCGGGGTTCGCCTCAGCCACGACAATATGTAAGTCGCTCCGAACGAGCAGTTCCCGCATCAAATCGCCCGATCCGGCTCCGAGCAATAACGCATAGCCTTCGTTTTCGCCCAAGTCGTCTACGAGGAATTGGGCCGCCCGTGCCCATGCGGCGCTTTGCGGGATCACCCGGCCCGGTTTGTATTCATGTCGCACGGGTGAGGTTTCCTGCGGGCCGAAACAGTAGAGGACGCCCGATTCGGTGGTGATGAATAGTCGTTCATGGGCAGCCAGTTTGTCGAAAATCGGACCATCGAGATAGTGAGCTACAGCCTCGGCACGCTCGGCGAGCATTGCGTTGTGTTGATGTCCCAGACCGCCGGCATGGACGGCGTAACCGCCTTGGGGTTTGGCCCGGAGTTCCATCCGTTCGATTTCGCCCGAATGGCGATTCAGATAGGCCGGGGGCGTCCGGCCTCCGGAGACGACCAGTTGATCATCCGAGGCTGCGATGTACCCCTGCGGCGCGATGCTACCGAATCCCGTAGCACCGCCATGAGGCAGTCGGACGTATTCGAGGCCGGTGGTGTCGTTGACCCAAACCACCTCGCCGCTTGTCGCGTCGAGGGCGTAGATGAATACACCGTGCATGGGCCAGATGCCCGCAGCGAAATATAGAATGCCGTCTTTAACGACCGGGCCGCCCCGGGCCGCCCAAAAGCTAATGATCCGTTCGTTGCCCAGAAGCCGATGATCCGAGGGGCCGCCGCGAAATTTCCAGGCGAGGCTGCCGTCATCGGCGTTCACGCAGTAGAGGTGGCCGTCGTCGGATACAAAATAAACCCATTCTTCCCAGGCTACGGGAGCCACCCGCACCGGGCCGTCGGCATAGAACCGCCACAACTCACGGCCGTCTTCGATGTGATAGGCCGTAACGCTATCCGTCACGGTTGAGGGCACATAGACTCGGTAGTCTTTGACTACCGGGGAATAAGAAATATCGAAATCGAGTTTGCCCCGGTGGTCCCATTGATGACGCCAGGCCCGTTGGGGTTCGGGAAGCTCGCGCACCCATTGAAGATGGAGGGTCTCGTCGAGTACGACGGGCGTATTCGAGCTTCGTGCGGCGTCGTATCCCCACATGGGCCAGTCGGCCGGGGCGAGATAGAGCGCCGCTGAGGCCGATGCATAGGTGGCCCCCGTCTCCGTATCCGTCACGACCACCCGGTACTGCCCCATTTCGGCCTCTCCTACGTCGTCGAGGGTCAGTTGGTTGCCATCGGCTTCGGGGAGTTGCTCGTCGTTGAAATACCAGGCATAGGAATAAGGTCGATCGGACTCCCACAACTCGACAGGACCCAGAGTCGCCGACTGCCCTTCGATGGCCGGCGTGTCAACGAGGTCCTGTGCAAAAGCCAAGGAGAGCCAGTCGCCGTCTGCGATTGCGCCCGTGTGTTCGCCCGAGGTCAGGTCCGCTATCGTGTCGCCCTCGCCCTCCATAAAAGGCCAATAGCCTACCAGTCCGGCCTCGTCGCCCTGAAGACGGCGGTACATATCGGCTTCGGCATCCGATTGGGTCCGCACGGTGTGCCAGAACCTCACTTCTCGCATGGCGCCGTGGTGGGGGAAAGCATCGGGATGGGATGGGATAAAGAGGGAGCCGGAGGGACGGGACTCGCCGGCGGCGGGCGTCACTGAGGCTTCATGCCAACGGCCCGTTTCGGGTTCGTATACCCGCAGGGTTTGGGAGGCGGCTTCACAAACCCTGCGGGTATA
>PWNM01000327.1 GCA_003557825.1 Candidatus Hydrogenedentota bacterium
GCTCGAGAGTACATTCAGGACATACGACATGGTCCGCTGGAGCGCTAAATAGTTTACGGCATTTACGGCACTTAAGAATGCTCACCCGATTCATTGCGCAGTTCCTCGATAATCAACTCCGTCTTCGATTGCAGTTCGGCAAGTGAGCCGTTGTTCTCGATTACCCAATCAGCCAATGGAAGCTTGCATTCGGGCGGTGTTTGTGCCTGTACCCGTTTTACTGCTTCCTCGCGCGTCAGCCCCCGTTGCTCGATTAACCTCCGAATACGCACCTCTCGTAAACAATGTACCACAATCAGACCATCAAGGAAATTGCTTTTTTGTCTATCCTCCGCCAAGAGTGCCGCATCGATAATGATCAAATCATGGCCTTCTTCAATACACTTAGCACAACGACGGACAACTTCGCGCTTGATCAGGGGGTGGACAAGAGCGTTTAGCTGGTTCAGAAGACGGGGATCACCAAAAACGAGATTTCCAAGTTTTTTTCGGTCGATTGCGCCGTTTGTACAGATGCTATCGCCGAATGCATCCATAACTGCGGTTTCTGCAGCCCCTCCGGGATAGAGCAACTCATGGCCTATTTGGTCGGCGTTAATGACGGGAATACCATGGTTCAAAAATACCTTGGCCACCTCGGATTTTCCGCTTCCTGTACCCCCGGTTAGACCGATAATCCGAGTCTGTTTCTCAGAGCTGACCGGCATATCCGGAATAAGGCCCATATGCTTCCGCATACTCACGCCTCCCGTGTGCTATCCCAAGCTTGTTGTAATCACAGTATACTAAATTCGGCTCGATTATTCCGAATGCATCCTAACCTAATACGAGTTGAAGCATTTGGATTGGTTGTTGCAATATGCTTTATTGGAGGCCTTAATGATGAGAGTTTATTTTGGGCGAAATGCTACCGCTCTTTGGATAGGTATCATTGGAACACGACAGGCGCAAGCATTCCCATCGGATATGCTGAAACCGGATATGACCTCTATCTTGATCGACGGTTCGCTTGGCCTACTGTGCGGAATGCTCCCTTTGTTCATCATAGGACGACGTTCCTGGCCCGTTGCGCTCCTCGGCTGTTGGCTATGCGTCGGCGCGGCCCTTTCGTTGGGCCCCTTTAGCGCCCTACTCATTGCGGTACTCGGGGCAGGCATCGGGCTTTGGATTCCAGCACCGTCAGGGAATGCGTCAAGCATACCGGCCTCCCATAGAACTATATTCCTATATGCTGATGGCAAGAAACAGGGGCCTTATACCAGAGCAGAAGTCCTCACTCTATGGGAATCAGGTGCGTTGGACGAAACAACCCTCTACTGGGAGCCTGGCCTCGACGACTGGCGTACGCTGGCGGTTGGGATCGTGGCCATGCGAAATTAATACCTACCGTCGGCTTACTTCCCCAGACCGCCCATCCCAAACACCGCGGGAACCAAAATCGTACCGGTAAACATCACGACCCTGGGTATCGGTCATGATGTCAGCCGACGCCGCTTGCGCCTCCGTGCGTGTACTGAATCGTTCGCTCTGGTACACTCGGTAGTCGTAGCTAATGGTTCCCACATATCCGCGACCGCCCGAGCTGCCGGCCCGGCTCACAGGTACTGCATCCAAGGGGTAAAAACTTTCGTATACCTTCACTTCTTTGTAAAAGTGCCCTTGAAGGCTGCCGGCCTCCTGAAATTTGACCTCGCCATGGCGATTGGCGGCATTCATCCGGCGCATTTCAGCCTCGCCCACGTCTTGAAGACTTTCCATCACGCGGTCCGATACGGATTCATAGCCCTCGGGGCGATCACCCATGCCAAAGTCATACCGCACCTTCTCCATAACCTCGCCAGGCGTGCGTTGACAACCGACTGCGCCAACAAGCAAAGCGACCAGAATCATTGGTATAATCCACTGTTTCAATGCAATCTCCCATTTCGTCGTCATGTTCGTCATTGTAATGCGCTTCTGTACATATGATAGCCTAGGACAAGATACCAGTCAACGATCGCATGCCCGGTCTACGATCGGTAATTTGGGAAGGACTATTAGCAAAAGCGGGATTGAGACTGTTTTCGTTCATCGGGTTTACGCGCTCCAGTCGCTTTCGGTACACTAAATCGGCGTTATCTGCGTCCTGCGCAGATCCCATATGAGCTTGTGAAAGGATAATCGATTTGTTAAGTTCCAATGAGATGCGGGAAATCTACCTGCGTACCCGGATAATCCGGCGACCAACCTATGGAATTGTAAGCGGTTATCATGAGTTGCCCTATATCTGTCTGGGGGAATCCTTTGAGCGGGATCATGAGACTACGCAGGTACGAGGTAAAGTGCAGGTCTCTCCTCGGTTTTTAATCCGGCCTGAGCACCTGTCGCCCGATTACGCCGAAGTTTTCGGCGATGAAATCGTCGACATTGAGCTTGCAGGACGCCTATTTGGATTCATGGGATTTCGCAATAAGCCGGTGGAATGCAAATCGGAGCATCTGGAGGTTACCAATGTAAGTCGCTCAGTGGAGCATGTCATGTCCGATGTCCAAGATGAAATGGAACGAGCTGAGGATATTACGACCAGCTTGATTCTGACGCCCGACAGCCGTTACTTCCCGATTTCCATCGAACGATTTATTTCAACCATATTGGAAGACGAGTTTTCGGTCTAACAACATACAGAGTACAAAAGGAACAGAACCACCTATGAAAAGCGCCTATGAACTGGCCATGGAACGACTCGAGCGCGACACCGGCCCAAGCAAAAAACTGACAGACGAGCAGAAGGCCCAGATCGCCGAGATCGACAATGCCTATGAAGCTCGAATCGCCGAGCAACGGCTGCAATACGAGTCCAAATTGTCTAGCGCAACCTCCATGGAGGAGATAGAATCGTTGCGCGCGGAAATGGCCGACGCGATCGCGTCACTCGAGGCCGAACGTGACGCAAAAAAAGACGCCATCTGGAACGCCAGCTGATCCCCCCAACGCTCTAACACCGTTGCCGCCAGCACGACGGGGCTGGGGAAGCCTGTTGCTTGCAATCCTGCTCATAGGGGCCTGGTTGTTAGCCGATGACGGTCTGCAACGTGGCGCTCCGCACGGGGGATTTCATGGCCCCGCTCCATCGGTTATTGTTTCGGCGGAAGAGTTTCCCCGTTTCTGGTCTGAAAGCAATGAAACAGCGACGATGGCGCGCTTCAAAGAGCATTGGCCCGCGCCCCTGGAGTCCGTCCAGCTGGATGTACGGCAGACAACCGGTATTCGGCCCACCCCGAGCCGTTGGCGATTTTGGTTGGGACGGCGCATATTGGTCGCAAATACGCCGGAAGGGTGGGGTATCTGCGTTTATCCCGGTCTAGCGATTCGCCTTTTGAGCCCTTTGTTCCGGCCCGATGCCGATGGTGTTCGACAGTATGGTTCGTATTTTTTTGTCCGACGGGATGGCTATCTGATTGCCTCTCTTTCCCGCGACTATGTCCAAGCCGCCTTGACCGGACCTTCGGTCCCTCGCGAGCCGCTCGACGAACAAGCTTCGCTGCGTATACGGCGTCCCGAACCACCCGAGGCGGACTTTCGAGTCTATGCTGAGACCGGGGTTCCTGTATCCGGCCGGGTGGCCATGACCCTAACATCACGGGAACGTCCGCTGACATTGCCCCATGTCTGGCCGATACCCCCCATAGCCCAGATTAACACAAGCCGCTTGTCGGATATGCGGGCCATATGGATGGCCATGGAAGCCATGATACCCGCTACTCCTGAATGGGAAGCTATTCGGGAAGCCGCAATGGAAAAAGTCGCACACTGGGAGCTCGGTGATTTGCCTGCAGGATACGACCGCATTGTCGACGAATGCGCTCTGGCGTTGCTCGATGTAGAACAACACGGCATGCTGCCGTGGCCTGATCTTGCGCTTATCATGCGGAGCCCTCGGGCCATCCGCGGACCCCATCCGCTCGAAGCATGGGTCGAACCGTTACCACGAATGCCGGCGGAATGGCAAGGTCAGGCGGGGCAACGAGCCTTTCTTCTGGGCGAGGCGCTTACCCTTTGCCTCGGAAGGCATGACCGAGACTGGTATCTCACAAGCAGGGAGCCCATTATGGCGCGTTTGGCGGGAAAGACCGAGAATGGGATCGAGCTGGATGCCGACGCTTATTTCAGTGTTGATTGGGCCGGGCTGCTCGACGAAATCGAACCCTTGCTCACCCAAGCCGCGGAATGGCAGCTGTTACCCGTCATGGGACCCCAGGAATTCCATGCGCAATGGGGACCTCGGCTCCAGGCTATGCGCTCACTTGGAACACTACGCCTAGAGGGACAAGCGGAAGGACTTTGGCTCGTTTTCGAAGGTATGCTCGCGGAGGCCGACCATCGTGTTCCTTAGATTCAACACCCGCTGCCGATGTTGGATACTTGCCTCCATAGTAATGCTTGCAGCTACGAATGCTCTCGCAATGCCTGGATATACCGCCTGGACGGGAAACGGCCAATTGACGCTGGGCGTGACGGACGAAGGGCGCATTTCGGTGCTTCAGTGGCCGAGTCCCGGCTTTCATGCCCACATGGCAGCACCTGCACCATGGGATACAGAACGACCAGCGGATGGCATGATGTGGGGGGTACGTGTTGCAGACGAAACTCCCTGGCTTGATGAATGGATCCCGGCCGCGGGCTCGACGGTTGGTCCGGATGTATCGGTGGAAACGGTGGTGCAACAACCGCTGCTCGGTTGGACGGCTCATCAAACCCTAGTGATTCATCCCGAGCGCGATATGGCAGCAGTTCACCTTCGCTTTGATGGTATTGAAACCACTCCAACTGTGTATTGGAAAGCTCAACTAACCCCCGCTAGCCGGTTTGTGCCGGAGTTGCCCATTCAGGGCTGGTTGACCCGACATGCCGATGGTTTCGCGGTTATCGCCGGCCCGGATAATACAGTACTACATTTCCGCCCCGACAACGTGGGACAGCGCGAACGTATGCGGGCCGAAGCGCTCATCGCCAACGAGGCCGACCTCGACGCCTGGCTGCAGTTCGGAGAGGGAACATGGATTGCCTGGCGGATTAGCGACGAAGACGTCGCTGTTCACTATGGTACGCCCAAAACCCTTTCCTGTGCTTTCACCCAAGCCGATGCCGGCGCTCTCGACGGGACTACCCGGACCCTCGGCGACAGCAACGCTGTTGCAGCGACAACGCCCCGGCGCGATGCGGATCATCACGTTATCACCATCTATCTAGCCGCTGGACGGACGGGCCAGGAAGCCATCGAGCTTCTAGACGAGGCTGGGAAAATGGGGATGGCGGCCATCAAGGATGCCGCCCAGACCTTTCGGATGGAGCAGCTCGCCCCCTTGCCCGAAAAAAATTCACCCGAACGCGCCAAGGCCCAGCAAAAAGCCGCCCTTACCCTATTGATGCATTTGGATCGGCGAACCGGCGGCATGGCGCGGGGTCCATTGGATACCGCCCTGGGCCGACTCGAACAGGTACGATATGGGGCGCTTACCACGCTTGCGTTGGATCGCATCGGGCTGACGCATCTTTCGCGTCAGCGGTTGGACTTCCTACTCGGGCTCAGCAGGCGAGAGGATGGCCCAGACCGTCCCAGAGGTAGTTTTCCGGTCGCAGCATATCTCGACGGCACGGAAGCGGCTCCGAGCATGCTTTTGGACATCGAAGCAAGCAGTTGGGTGCTTAGGGCGTTGGCTGCCCACCTGGAGACCATCTCACCTCAGGAAGCGCATGGATATGCCCAGGAAGTGTGGCCGGTTGTGGACGAAGCGGCCACACTGTTGACACAGTGGAGCGATCCTCGAACGCGAAGGCCGCTACCTGCTTTTTCCCCATCGGCCATGCGCGACACGCAATCCGATGAGCAGCTAATTCATGTACATATGGGCCTATCGGCGGCGATCCGCATCGCTCATCGCATGGAGCGAGAGCGCCCGGCTTGGGAATCTCGTGAAGCCGAGCTTGCGGCCCTCGTTGCGGAGTATCTCAACAGCACGGGGCTTTCAT
>PWNM01000307.1 GCA_003557825.1 Candidatus Hydrogenedentota bacterium
CCGATCTGGGCGTGCCCGTTCTGGAACAACCGCTGAAAGCGAATCGGCTGACCGGCTATCAAGAGCTTCGCCGTCAAGGCGCATTGCCGATTATCATGGACGAAGGCGTGGTTTCGCCGGTGGATTTGATCGAGTTCATCCGGCTTGGCTGTTGCGACGGTGTGGCAATGAAACCCGCGCGGTGCGGCGGACTAACCTCGGCGGTACGGCAAGTCGAGATCCTTGAGAGCGCAGGCCTCATGTTTCTTGGAAGCGGCCTTACCGATCCGGATGTATCTCTAGCGGCGTCGCTGATCCTGTACGGAGCCTATGCTCTGCGCTATCCCGCCGCGTTAAACGGGCCGCAGTTTCTGGGCCAGAGCGTCCTTAAAACACCCATCGAGGTGAACGAAGGCAAAGCGCGTATCCCTCGCGGTCCCGGGCTGGGCATCGAAGTGGATGAGGACAAGGTCCGTGCACTCGTTGCGGATTCACGGCGTTCTCAAAGGCGATAGGAGTTTATCTATCATGTTAGGTCAAGGTCTTATTATTGTTGCAGTGCTTGGCGTGGCCCTGACTGCTTCGGGCGAATTTGTGTTTGAAGGCGACGTCGATACGCTCACATTGCGAGAAGGAGAAACGCCGGTCCTGACCTATATCTATGGGACCGCTCTGCCTGAGGGGATTGACGAGCGCTTTCGTCGCGGAGGCTATATACACCCCTTATTCGGGTTGGATGGCGACCGTATCACTGAAGATTTCCCCGGCGATCATTATCACCACCGAGGGGTCTTTTGGGCCTGGCCGCAAGCGCACCACGGCGATCGACACATGGATATCTGGCATCTGGGCGGCGTTCGCTCCCGGTTCAGCCGTTTTGTTGAGCTCTACAGCGGCCCCGAAGAGGCACGACTGGCCGTCGAAAACATCTGGTCCTGGGACGAAACCCAGGAGGTACCGGTTGTCGTCGAGACCATGCATGTTACTGTCCACCCCGCCAAAGGTGATGTTCGCATCCTTGATTTCCGGCTTGAGCTGGAAAACGTCTCCGACGAAACCGTTGCCCTTCGAGGGCAAGTAGGTGCTGGGTATGGCGGCTTCAATATTCGCCCCGATAGCGCCCGGTCACCACTGCAGTTTACCACCATCGAGGGGCTTCTCAACGAAGATCGAAACCAATTCCAAACTCCATGGGCTGCCGTGACGCTGAGCCCCGATGATGCCGGCGTAGTTTCGGGAGCGGCGATTTGCCAGCATCCCGATAATCCAGGCTTTCCTCACGATGGCTGGACAATCCGTCATTATGGCTTTCTGGGCGCAGCCTATCCCGGAAATGCTTCCCATGACATCGAGCCGGGCGCTACCGAAACGTTTCGGTACCGGGTGATCGTTTATCGGGAATCCCCAGAAGCGGTGCGCCTTGCCGAGTTGTTTGATGAATACCTCAGTCGTTAGCAAGCGCTTCGTTTTTCCGAGATTGGGTTGACATTTACGTTGGAAATCCGGGAGAATGCTCCAAGATTGAGAGATTTTGTAACCGTGTATATCCCGCGAATTCCTATCTGCAATGTCTGAATTCGGTGGCCGATTCGAGGAAAACGGGGATACTGAAACCCGGTATTTCCGATCTCAACAGAAAAAGTGGGGCAATCGGAAATGAATTCGGATATAACCGTGTTATTATCTGGTGAGAAAGTGGATCTCGGTTCTTGTCGGACCGATTAGCTTGGACAGATTTCTGGAAAGGTTATTAACGACGTGAGTGTTTCCAATCTCAACCCAAAAAAGGAAGAGAGGTTCAATGCTGTGACATCGCGAAAACGTTGGGAAAAGATTTACACGAAGCAAAATCCATTCACACTTCCGCAATCGGTTGCGCGGGCCGTGCGATCCTGTTCCCGCGATCATATCAGTGAGAACGGCAAGCATATGGTCAAGTATATGTGGCTTTATATATCTGCCGATGGATTCCACGACCAGGCGCAACCCGACCAATGTATGAGCGGAGAGGAATGGCTTAGCGTCATCGACGAGGGCGCGGCTCTAGGTGTTAAGTACGTCATCCTAAGCATCGGCGGCGGGCTCAAGGAACATCCTGAGGTATGGCGCATGTGCAAATGGGCCCAGGATACCCACGGTATTACTGTTGGGATTCATCTATACGATCAACCGGTTACCCGCGAGGAACTGGCGCCCGTCACGGAACTTGACGCCAACCTGACGCATCTTTTCATTGATGATGATCTGTTGCAGCGCATGAGCTTCGTTCAAGAGCTTGGCGTACCCGTCCACTCAGGCGAAGGACAAGATCAGGAAATTGTTTCGCCCGATTGCCATCTACCGGAAGAGATGACCTGCGTCGGCGCTAGTGGAACAATGTACACCTGCGGACTCGTTCTGGGTGAGGACGAATATCGTTTGGGAAATGTTTTCGAGCGCAAGCTACAATCGATTATGACGGATGATTCCCTACCTCATGTCGTCCCCGAAGGGGTACCCAAGATTAAGCACCACTGCAACGGATGCCCGCCATTGATGATCAAACGGATGAAGAACGGTTCACATTCTTAGTCCTGATCAAGGTCTCTCTTCGAACAGCTAGAGCGCGTTAGGCATGCAAGGCTTTTACGCCGGTGGAATGCGAATGGGCATTCCCTACTAAAAAACGATTATCGCCAGCCGCCCCAACCTCCTTCCATCCAGGGTGTCGATGCGTCCCAGTTGCGAAGCTGGGCGTCAAGTTTTTGAACCCCATCGGGTAACGATGTTCCCGTGTCGGCCAGGTTTTTGAATTCATAGGGGTCGTTTACGAGATCGAAACACTGAGAAGGGCTGTCGGCCAGGCGCCGCTCACCCTGTTCAAAGGGCACATAGTACAGAAGATCCGGCGCGCGAAGTCCGACGCCCCCTCCGGTCTCGACAATGGCATAGGGGCGGTCCGTGACTGCCTTATTGCCTTTCGCCACCGCGGCAAGGTCGATGCCATGGAAGTGGTCCGGAACGGGCACATCCGCCAGGGAGAGCAGCGTAGGCGCTATGTCGACCAATCCCGCCACCTGTTCCGTCACAACGGCGTCCTGAGGTAAGCCATCGGGCCAGCGCATCAACCATGGCACTCGGATGGACTCTTCGTTTGGACCGCCTTTCTGAACCAAGGTGTGGCTACCCAGGTTATCGCCGTGGTCAGCCGTGAAAATAACGATGGTGTTTTCCGTCAGCCCGTTTGCGTCAAGCGCCCTGAGCATACGCCCTATAGCGTCATCGGCCCAAGTCGTCAATCCATAGTATTCAGCCGTCAGTTCCCGGACGCCGTATCCTTCCGGCAAGGTCATCGTTTCGGGTAGACGGTGGTTGTAATAGCGGAAATCCCATCGATATACCTTCAACGAATTCTCATGATCCTGAAGCGGTTTGTTTGGGTCTACATTGGGGCGCAATGGAATGGCCGCAGGATCGTACATGTCAAGGTAATGCTGAGGCGCATCGGCCACGGGGCAATGGGGCGGCGAGATGTTGTAGAAAAGAAAAAACGGTTCATCCGCTTTTGCTCGATTCTTCAGTAACTCCTCGAGCCGGTCGCATTCGTAATCGACGCTATACCCTGGAGGAACAAACTCAATGCCGCCATTCTCGGTAAAGCTCTGTCCCGAATGGCAATGGTTCATCCGGGGGATTAGATAATAGTCAAAGCCGATGTCCTGCGGCCAGGAATGAATGTGCCATTTGCCCAGGGCCGCTGTGTAATACCCCGCCGCCTGAAGGGCTTCGGGCAATGTCTGCTCTCGCAGGTGGGGACGACCATGTTCCGGGTATTGGGGGAAGCAATTACCACCATCGGGCCGCCGCATCGCAATATTGCCGACCCCTCCGGTGCAGCTGCGGTTGTACTGCCCGGATAACATAACGGATCGCGCAGCCATACAGACCGGGAAGGTCGATACCCCATGCTCGAAACGGACCCCTTCTGCCGCGATGCGGTCCATATGGGGCGTCCGAATTACAGGATTGCCGTAGCATCCGGTTTCAAACGCCCGGAGCTGGTCACACGTGCAGAAGACGATGTTTGGACGACGGTTTGTCATAGGGTAATTTGCTCCAGTTTGGCTGCAATATCATCAATTTCGGCCGTATCGAGGAAACCAATGGTCATGGCGTCAATACAACCGAGTCCCATGGCAAATTCGAGGGATTCCCGTACGCGATCGTGCAAACCGCCTTCTCCTATAATTTTCATCCCTAAGACGCCCTTGCCTGAGTCGTGGCAGGCCTCCAAAATGGCTACGACATCCTCGACGGGTCCGTCCATGTGAACTCCTGCAGGATTGATCCGGGCAAGGATCACATCAACCCAGTCGCTGGCGGCGGCGTATTCCATGGCCTGGAAATCGTGGCACGATACGCCGTGGGCGCGGATGATCCCCTTGGCTTTTGCTTCCGCCATGACCTCCATGGCCGGGGCAAGCGTTTCGCGCCAGTCGGGACCGTCTCGTTGGGTTAGGCAATGCATCAAAACAACATCCAGCACGTCGGTGTCGAGTTCCTTCCGGAAACGCTCCAGATCCGCCCGAATGGCCTCCGGTTCACGGGAAACGGTCTTTGTCGAGAGCATGACCTTGTCCCGGTCCATAAATGTAGACAGCGCTTCCTTTACATAGTCATGAGAGCCATACATGTCGGCGAGGTCAAAGAAGGTGATGCCTTGATCACAGGCGTATTCCAGGACCTCCATAAACGCGGGCCGACCTTTTCGGGTGAGTTCCGATTCCCCGTTCCATGACCGAACACCCGTTCCCATACCGACCAGGCTGCATGTAATACCGGTCTTTCCGAGAGGTCGCGATGTGGACAGGGAGATGGATTGGAGGGAAGAAGAAGTTGCTCCTTTATGCCATGTGGCGCCTGCCATCAACATGGCGCTGCTCGCCAAAAACGAACGACGGGTTAATATCGGTTTCATGCTGCGCTCCTGCTTGGTTGATCCTCAGGTTGTTCATTGTACATGATGCTTCCAGGCGATGCGATCTGAACGGTCGATGTCTTCGAAAAATGCTTAATGGTGGTACAAACATACCGTATCTAATGCGTACGACTACGGATTTACACGACTGCCGTTGTAAAACTAACATCAAAGGGGAATGCTGGTCTTCCGAATCGCGTTACAAGACAGTGGATGCCCCTGACCTTTTTGCTGCGGCCAAACTGTCAACGCAAGGGAAGTGGGATCCGTAGTATTACGGCGAAGTGTCATCTTGGAAGATGGCATGCCTTTGGTGCACAAATGCATGGTGTATTTGTGCGAAAACCGTGTAGAAGGAGATTGTGGAAATGAGTAGAACCGGCTATAAGACAATCGGAATCGTGGTAGCGCTGTGTGTTGCGGTTGCAGTTGCCGCTGCGCTCACCCTAACTGTTCGCGCCGAGGAGTTGGGTGAAGTTGAAATTGGCGAGGCCATGCCCGACTTCACGTTGGTCGATCATGATGGCGAAGAGCATACCCTCTCCGAATACGAGGGCAAAATCGTTGTGCTCGATTTTCGCTGCCATCAGTGTCCGTGGGTACGTGGCGCCGATCCCGATTACAATGAAACCGTGAAGAAGTACGAAGAACACGGTGTCGTATTTCTTGGCATCGACCCCCATGAATACGTCACCACGGAAGAGGTGCAAGAGTACAACGAAGGGGCCGAGGTCGTCCGCCCCGTCCTGCGCGACGAT
This sequence comes from Candidatus Hydrogenedentota bacterium, assembly GCA_003557825.1. Classification (GTDB taxonomy): domain Bacteria; phylum Hydrogenedentota; class Hydrogenedentia; order Hydrogenedentales; family SLHB01; genus PWNM01. Next base: position 5,695 of record PWNM01000307.1, read on the forward strand.
GGCCATGAATATGCTGATAAAGTCGGCGCAACGCGTACGCCCGAGGTGTATATCGTAGACAATCGCGATCCCGATGATGCTATGAAGCTTGTCTATCATGGAGCCGTTGACGATCGCAATGCGCCCGAGGGCGAGTACGAAAACAACTGGGTTGCCAAGGCCCTCGACAATCTTCTGGCCGACGAAGAGGTTGAGAATCCTCGCGTGAGCGCGTGGGGATGCACGATTAAGCGGTAACCCCTTAAAGGAAAACCGATGAGATCGTTTCCGAAACGAACACACAGCGTGGTGAAAGCCGCAACGATAAAACGGCTTGAAC
>PWNM01000424.1 GCA_003557825.1 Candidatus Hydrogenedentota bacterium
AGTGTCTTCCTGCTGTTCCAGTCCGATGACAGAGATGAGCCTATCGTCGTCCCTGATGCGAATGATCTCTTCGACTCGTCATATGTAAGGTGTGAAGAACCATTCAAGTGCCCAAGATGCGCAAGCCCGTTCATTGAGGAGGAGAACTGGGAGGGCAAGGCGTATCCGCATGAGCGGACATCAGTGTACGAAGAAAGGATGTGCGTTGCCAATCAACGCTGGCTGGCGTCCTATCGTCCAGATGAGTTTCGGGTGCCATGGGAGTTGGTGAAGGGAAGCGACTGGGCCGAATGGATCGTCGAGCCAAGCGCTGCACTGGACTAGGGTTCGGTTACGATGCAAGCCTGCAAGCATAGTGTGTTGTGCTCGATGCGGCAATCGCTCCGCCGTGGTTCGTGTGCTCACTCGAGTGCCGTACAGTCTTCCTTCGGTAACCTGTAGGCCAATCATGTTCTTCCGGCGCTGCGCAGAGCACGCCATGTCAGTGCTCGTGTGAACCAACATGGGATGAGCATGGCGGAGGTGAACCGCCCGGTTCATGGTGAGGCCGACCCGCGGGAGCCTGTTGGGATCGAGAGTAGGTCGTAGATCGCTGTGTGGGGCCCGTGCTTGTAGGCCTGGTGGACGAGCTGCCCATCAGCGAGAACGTCGACTCGTCCCGCGTTGGCAAGGCGATGTCCTGGCGCAACGCATGTTTGAACGGTTTCGGCGGTCTAGTGGGGGCACCCCTTCGTGCTCATGCTTGCAGTGGTGTGGTGGGTTGGGGCGCGTGCGCACCGTCGATCATGGTGTCGAGCTTCGCTGTGGCGGCCTTCGCCCAGCTCTTCCAGGCCGGCAGCGTGGTGACGCGGCCGTGCGCGTCGACGTCATGCGGGCTCAGCGGTTGGTAGCCGTGGCCGCCCGTCAACCCATCGACGGCTGATTTCGCACAGCGCACGATCTCGACGCAGCGGTAGTCCAGCATGTGCTCACCGGCCGCACGAACGACGGCGGCCAGGAGGTGAGGTGACCACGTGCGTGGATGGCAGCGATGGCTCATGGCGTCCGGTCTGGGTGCGCTGCTGTTGTCCAGCAGCGGCTTGGGACAGGTGTCGATCGAGGAGTCCCTCCTCGGCGCCACGGGTGTCGAGCAAACCGTGGAGGCGCTCCACGCCTTGGCCGAGGCTGAGGTGCGGGTGAGCGGGGGAGACCTGAGCGCGCAGCACGTGCACTGGGTGTTCGCGTTCAGCACGGGCCACTTCGCCCTCGACCCGATCCGCGCTCAGGCGGCTCGCGCGTCGGCGCTGGGCTTGCTGGAGGCCGCGGCGGCTCCGGGGGACCTCGTCTCGGTGTACGCGTTCGAGATGGACGTCTGGACGCACGCCGGCGCCGACGCGAACCCACTGACGCTGCCGGACGACCTGGCAGTCGCTCGCGAGGCTGTCGCGGCGATGCTGCCGCTGACCACCCGCGCCGGTTCGCAGGGAGGCCACGACACCGAGCGGGCCCTCGTCGAGATCGCGTCGGATGTCCAAGGCGCAGCCGGACCCGTGATCATCATGTTCACGAACCGGGCGGCCTCGCTTACCACCGACGCGGCCGCACGACCCTTGCTGGGTGAGGACTCCGAGGAGTACCGGGCCGTGCTGCGCGAGTGGCGTAGGGCTCCTCCGCGTAACCGGTCGGGTGCCTCCTACGAGGCGACGTTCGACGCCGAACGCGCAACTGGTGAGACGGTGACGATAACCGTCGACGTGGTGTTGGTGGCACCGAGGACGTTCGACGCAACAGCGTTGCCTGCCGCACGCGCCGAGGTTGCCTTCGGTGCACGCGACAGATCCGCGCCGCCGCAGCCCCCACCGAGCCCCGATGGAGCGACGCCCAATGCTGGCACAGCCCTGCCTGTCGCGCTCGTCGCCGCTGCGGTCGGGCTTGCTGGGCTCGACTTGGCGATGCGACGGCGCCGGGGAGCGCAAGCCGGGCTGGGCGGCGCGCGGATCGTGACGATCCAGGGTTCCAAGATCCCGCTCGACGGCGTCAGACCCGGTGCCGTGGTCTGCCGGGTGGTGGCTCGTGGCTTCCAGGATGACGAAGAGAGCGCCGATCACGCGCCGACGATCGTGCACGACGAGGTTCCGTACGGCGATGAGCCGCTGGGGCGACTCGTGTGGCAGCGAGGCGGCCTGGCGTGGAAGGACGCTGCGTTCAACGCGACGCGCTGGCGCGGCTCGCCGGTGCGGTCACCCGTAACGCTCGGGCGCCGTGGCGGCAGCCTTGCCATCGAGGGCACCGTCCGAGAGCGCGCCGGTATGCCGCCACTGAGCGTGCAGACGTCGCTCGAGATCGAGATGGGAGGATCCGCATGAGTGGCATCGAGAGTGTGTGGGCCGAGGTGTTGGCGGTGCTGGCGACCGCCACGTTCTGGGTGTCGGCGGTCGGCTCTGTGCTGCTCGGCATGCTGGGTGCGCGACACCTGGCGGTCGTCCGCATCCGGCGTGGTGAGGAGCCGGTGGTCGCTGCCCGCAGCGCCTGGCTGATCACCGCGAGCGCGACCTTCGTACTCTTCCTGGCGATCGCGCTCGCGTGGGACTCCTGGTCGGTGGGCACGCTGCTCGCTGGATCCGTGTTGGTCCTGGCGCTGCCATTGGCGCTCGCCATGCTGCTGGCGCGCCCCGTACTCGGAGGTGACGTGTGATGGACGTTCACAAGACGCTGGTGATCGGCCTCGGAAGCACCGGAGCGAACGCGGTGGAGCGCTTGGCCTCCGCCGTGACGTGGGAGCTCGGTGACATCGACCGCGCGCCCTGGCTGGAGTACCTCTGCCTCGAGACCAACGCGGGCGAGACCTCCGATCTCCCGCACGTGCGCGGGCAGGACTTCTTGGTGATGGGCGTCGAGCGGAGCGAGTTCGCGATGATGGTCGCCGAGCCCAGCCAGTTCGACGCCGTCAATGGCTTGAGCCGCTGGATCGACGTGCCTACCGTGCGGAAGCTGCCGGACGGCTCCGTCCAAGCCGGCGCGGGCAACATCCGCATGGTCGGGCGACTGGCGTTCCTGCATCGCGAGAACTTCGAGTCGATCAAGCAGGCCGTTGCCCAACGGCTCGACCGGCTGCGCGCCCTCTCCGAGCGCGACGCCACCATCGCCCGCGGTCCGCTGCAAGACGGGAGCGAGCCGCCCGTGCGCTTCGCCGGCCCCGGCGTGCAGGTGTACGTGGTCGGTACCTTGTGTGGCGGGACGGCGAGCGGCATCGCGGCCGACGTGGGCTTCTTCGTGCGTTCGATGCTGCACGATGGCGAGAGCGTCACGTCGATGCTGACGTTGCCCAGACCAGACCTCACGGCGGCCTTCGCGCCGCACGCCGAGCGGTACAAGACGAACGCCTACCACGCGCTCGTTGAGCTCAACCACTACCACCTCCCCGATCGCGGCGACGAGGCGGCGGTCCTGTTCCCCGATGGCACCCGCTCGCGCGTCGGCCAGTTTCCCTTCGACCTGACCTACCTGCTCATGCCGAAGACGCTCGGCGACGAGGCCGAGGCGCAGGTGAACCAGGCGCTTGCCGACCGGCTCTTCCTGCACGTGTTCGTCCCCCAGACGAACACGGCATCGCGAGCGATCGACGCCGTGCCGTTCGGCGCGAGTTCCGACGGAGAGACGACCTTTGCCGACCGCGACCACCGAGCCCACGTGTTCTGCACCTTCGGGCTCTCGGTGGTCGATTACCCCGTCCAGCGGGTGATGGAAGCGTGCCAGGCGAAGCTCCTCGAGGAGACGCTGGCGCGAGCCCTGACGCGCTCGGTGGACGATGCTGTCCGTGATGGGTTGGTGGCGCGGCTCGGCCTGGGCTGGGACGAGCTCGTCGACGATCTGTACGCGGTAGACGACAGCCTCGAACGCGTCCTGGTGCAGGAGCGCCGGGCCATCGCCGATCTCGCCCGTCGCGACCCGGACGCCGCCGTGGACCGCTTCGAGCGCTTGCGTCGCGCGTTCCAGGCCGACACGGACGGCAACGATGCGTTGCTGTCCCGGGGTGGCGTCACGCGCGCCTTGCGCTCGCGCCGCGACGCGGTCGTCGCGCGCGTGATGGGGCGCGTGTCGCGCGTCTGCGCGGATGCGGTGCGCGATCCGGCCCTGGGTATCCCGGTGCTCACGCAGGTGGTCAGTGAGGCTCGACGTTTCGTCAGCGACCTCCTGGGCCACGTCAAGGACGTCCATGGGCACTTCGAGATCGACGAGACCGCCGCACGGGTGGCGGCGTACGGGCGGCATCCGTTGCTGACGCTGCTTGGCGTCAGCGGTGCGGCGGCTCGCGAAGCTCGGTTGGAGCTCGAGCGGGAGCTCGGGCGTTCGATCGAGGTGTTGAAGCGGCAGGGGGCGCGCCACGCGCTCGTCGGAGAGGCGCGGTTCCAGGGTGATGGCGGGGTTCGCGGGGTCCTCACCGACGTGCAGTGGCGCCTGGAGCAGGTGGCCCGGAGGTTGGGGTCGCTGGAGAGCCGCTTGCTGGACGTGCGAGGGTCAGCGCAGATGCGTTACCAACGCATCGAGGGTGCAACGCCCGCGAACGGCTCGACGCTCTACCAGCGCACCCGAGCCAACAGCGGCAGCGTCCACGAGGCCTACGAGCGGGCGCTCACGAACGCCGCGGGTGTCGTTGGCGTCGATCGCGAGACCGCACGTCGCCTCGCTGGGCAACGCCTGCTCGACGAGCTCTCCGGCGTTGCCGACACCCTCGTCGAGGAGGGCTCCGACGCGCGGGGCACCTGGTTGGATGCGGGCTTCGTCCGCGGTGGCGGCGTACCGGCGCTGGAGGCCGGGTTGCGGTCGCACCTCGATGCGCACGCGCTGGCCCCGTTCAGGGCCGTCGCGCTCACCAGCGTGCTCGACCTGTTGGAGCCACCGGCCATGACCGAAACGAAGGCGGACCAGGTTCTGACGGGTGCGGCCGAGCGTTCGATGCCGTTCCTGTGGGTCGATCAGGCGCGCGCCACGAGGCACGGTCGGTCGCCGGTGGCTGCGGCGTCCTTCGCGCTGGTCCCCGGCGACGGCGCGACAGCCGAGCGTGTGTGGGCTCGGATCTCGCGTTCGATGAGCGGCAAGCGCGAGCGCGTGCTCGGTCACGAGCCGCACCGGGTGGTGATGATCCAGGAGCAGTACCGCTTCCCGCTGTCGGGCGTGCCGCTCGTCACCGGCGCTCCTGGCGTCGAGCACGTCCTCGCCGCGGCAGCCTGCCGGGACTTCCCGACCTTCTGGAGCCGCGCCGACGTGGCGTGGACGAAGGTGACCGACAGCGAGATCGCGGCGTTGCAGCGGGCGGAGGATCTGCTCGCGGTGGCGCTGCTGCTGGGCGTCGCCGAGGTCCGCGGGGCTGCGATCACGCTGCCCTGGGAGCGCGAGTTCGGCGTAGGACCGACCCGCCGTCTGCGCGCGAGCTTCCGGCACGCCGCGCGTCAGATCGCTGCACAAGGCCGCGACCTCGACGGTGCGCCCTTGGATGGCGCCCCGACCCGGTTGCACCAGGAGATCATGGCGAGCATGCGCCGGGCGTTCGACGAGGCCAAGGGCACGCACGACCAATCGTTCGAGCTGTTCGCCGTGGCGCGCTTGGACGCTCTGGTCACCGCGGCTCCGGTGATCCCGCTGATGGACATGCCGCGCGGCGATCGCTTGGTGACGCTCAACCAACGGTTCGTCGCCCGCGAGAGCGCGTGGTTCGACGCCCTGCAGCAGTTGCACCCGATCGCAGACTCGCTCAAGGCGGCGCTGTGGCGCACTAAGGGCGACGCCCTCAACCATTCGAGTGAACTGGTGGCGCCATCCGACGGCTACTACTGCCCAGCGTGCGGCGGGTCGATCGGTGGCGACGAGCGCGAGGCGACGCTGAACGGCTGGCGTTGCTTCGCGCACCCGGAGCTGCACAACCGGCGGACGCAGTTCGGGGACGCCTGGGCGCTCGCCGAAGCGGTTTAGACGCCGTGGGGCATCGGAGGTGACGGCGTGATTCGCGATGCGCTCATGGCCGTCCAGGA
>PWNM01000100.1 GCA_003557825.1 Candidatus Hydrogenedentota bacterium
CCCAGCATTTTGTATACGGGGAGTCCCGCCGCCTTGCCCACGCAGTCCCAGCAGGCCATCTCGACCAAGGCCAGGCCGGTCATGGCGATCTCGCCCGGCGACCCGAAATCGAGCAGGGTAAACCGGCGATAAAGGGCCTCGATGTCGTGGGGGTCGTAGCCGATGATGTGCCGCCGCACGTCGTCCAGGTAGGAAAGGACCGTGTGCGTTTTGCCGACCACCCGGGCCTCGCCCACGCCGGTAATGCCCGCATCCGTTTCGAGAAGTAAGTAGGTCAGGTTCCGCCAAGGCGTGCCTAAAACCACGGTCTGAAAATCGGTAATCCGCATAGCGCCTCCATCAAGTTTCGGGCCATTGTACCCAAGGCACGGGTACCCGCGCACAGTCAGCGGTTGATCCGACGCCGGATCGATGGTATCGTATGAGTAGCCCCTCATTCCGTGAAAGATATCTCAAGGCATTCAGGTAATAGCAGGAACGACAGACGATGAGCGATTCGCCCACATCCTTTACCCATATCCGGCGGGAACGGGACCGGAAACGAAAAAAGGCGGAGATTATCGACGAAGCGGAGAAAATTTTCCGTAAAAAAGGGTTTCTACTGGCCACTACCGACGAGATCGCCCGGGAATCGGGCTATTCCGTGGGGACGTTGTATAACCTCTTCGGCGACAAAGAAGGTTTGTACGCGGAGGTGCTCGAAGGGATCGGCCGGGCGCTGCTGGCGCGGCTTGAGGGGGCCGTGCTGAGCAAAAAGGATCCCGAGACGGCCATCGAATCGTTAATCAAGTTGCGACTGTGCAATTACACTACGGACCGGTTGTTTTTTCAGCCATTTTCGTGCGAAGGCGATGTGGGGATTCAGCCCGACCCCGACCACCTGCCCAAGCGCCTGGTCAACCTGTACCATTCGTACCTCGACGCCGTGAGCGCCTTGTTCCGCCAGTTGCTCAAGCGGGAGGGAATCCGAGACCTCAACCCTGAGCATTTGGCCATTAGCCTCGAGGGCATCATCAACGCGTTCATGGGATACTGGTCTCGTCCGGAGCAATCGGGGTCGCTGGATCAGGTGGCCCGGCACATCAAGGGCATGTTGCTGAGTCCGGTCGCGCCGGGCCGTGCCGTTTCGGGCGCCGATGCGGTGGAAGAAGAGCCCGCCGTCTCGCGCCAGATTCACATGAATCGGTACGATATCGAGCGCCTCGAAGAACTGATCATCGTGGCCCGCGGTTTTGGCCGCCCCGACCGACGGGCCCATTTGGACACCCTATCGGCCTGGCTCGAAGGGGCCATCATCGACAATCCACGGGAAGTGCCGGACGATGTGATCACCATGAACTCACGGGTGCGATTGCGCAATTTGGAGACCGACCAAGAGGAGATCATCCTATTGGTGTTTCCGAAAGACGCCAACAGCGCCCCGGAAAACCTCTCGATTCTGGCGCCACTGGGTACGGTGACACTGGGTCAACGGGTGGGTGACGTGTTTGAAGCGCCCCTCTCCGAAGGAACCGTTCGATATCGCGTAGAGGAGCTGCTCTATCAGCCCGAAGCGGCCGGCGATTATCATCTCTGACACGCCATCAGCCGGCATCCATAGGACGGGAAACCTCGGTCTTGGACCGAGCCGCCGAGGCCAGATCTTCCGGTTTGGATGGCGCCGGGGCGGCGTCGAGCCGACGAGCGGCCTTGGCATCGTACTCCAGTTCGCAGCACCCTCGGCACAGCGCGAAGCCGCCTTGGCGACGCCGTTTGCGAAACTCGCGCAACTCGGGACCGTTCCAGATTTCTTTCAGGCGCTTCTCCCGCACATTGCCCACTTTCCGGATGAAGCAAGGATAGACGCCTCCCTTTGAACCGACGTACAGCGTAAACCAAATCGAACGGCACTGGAACTTCCGGAGGTCGTAGCCTTGATCGTAATGGTTGAGCACTTCCTCATAGGGCATACGGGGCATACGCACTTCGATGCCATGGCGTTTGGCTTCGGCGAAGGTGTCGTTCAGGGCCGCGTGCAACCGCCGCCGATCGATGCGTTTCTGAGCGATGTCCTCCTTGGAAAACTTGCCGGGGTCCACATGGCCCACAGTGAGATCGTCGAAGGACCGCATCTCGGTGAGCAGATTCAGCACGTCCCCTCCCGCTTCCGCCACGATGGCGGGCATCTGGGATAGGCAATCCAGGTTTTCGTCTTGGATCACTGTGTTCACATGGATGAGCGGCGCTTTTTTACCCGATTCCTGCCGGAACTTGGCCAACATCGAGACGCCGCGTATGCTTTTGTCGAAGGCCCCCTTCTGCGCCCGGATGACGTCGTGGACTTCACGCGTTCCATCAATCGAGGTGCCCAGGAAGTTGAACCCGCGCCCGCCGAACCGTTTTGGAGCCAACTCTACGCATTGTCGCGCCCGGTCTTCGTTCAGCATGGTGGCATTCGAGATAAAATGAACCCGTCGCTTTGAACAGGCCCGTTCGAGAAGGGTCATGAAATCCTTTCGGACAAACACTTCGCCGCCGGTAAAGGTGATCAGGCTGAAACGGTTGGTCTGGTCAATCACATCCAACCATTCCTCCGTGCTGAGTTCGCCTTCAGATTGGGTCTTGGCCGGCGTAGTCTTGAGCCAAGTGATGTACTGGCACATCTTGCAGCGGAGATTGCACCGGCGGGTAACTTCGAAATAATAATGCCATGTGGGTAGACTAGCCCCCGTCGGGGAAAGATAATAGGGCAAAAAGCTATACAAATGCTGGATGCGTTGGTATAAGGACGTGATAGCCCCGTTTCCGTACGCCGCGTTGGCGTCCATAGGCGCCTCCCTGTTCATGGTGTTTGGAATTGGCTACAGGCGCGGGAATATTCCCGCCTTCGGACATAACACAAGAAGCGCCTTGGGAATTTCCCAACGAAGCGGTTCCGCCCTATGCGACGGAGGAATCCTGGTCTTTGTACTGAAGCTGATAGAGGGTGTGGTACATGCCGCCCCGGGCCAACAGCTCCTGGTGGGAGCCCATTTCCCGGATCTCGCCGTGATGCATGACAATGATGCGGTCGGCATGTTGGACTGTTGAGAGCCGGTGGGCGATGACGATACTGGTACGGCCCGCCATGAGCTTGGCGATGGCGTCTTGGATGAGCATTTCGGTTTCGGTATCGATGCTCGAGGTCGCCTCGTCGAGAACCAAAATACGGGGATCGTGGGCCAGCGTCCGGGCAAAGGCCAGCAATTGCCGTTGCCCCGTAGATAGTCGGCAGCCCCGTTCGCCCACATCATAGGCATAGCCTTCTGAAAGCCGGTCGATGAATGTGGCCGCGTTGACGTATTCCGCACAGGACCGCACCTGGTCCATGGACAGCGCGTGATTACCAAGTCGTATATTGTGTTCGATGGTCCCGGAAAACAGAAATACGTCCTGCAAGACCGTTCCAATAGCGCGGCGTAGCGATTCCTGTTGGTAGTCGCGAACATCCACCCCATCGATGAGTATGGCCCCCCGCTGAATGTCATAGAAACGGCTCAGTAAGTTGATGATGGTGGTCTTGCCCGCTCCCGTATGCCCGACAATAGCTACGCTTTCGCCGGGCGCAATCTGGAACGACACATCCTTGAGGATCCAGTCCTCGCCCTCGTATGCAAACCAAACATTACGGAATTCGACCGCGCCCAAGGTGCCTTCACAGGGGATAGCTTCGGGTTTGTCCCTGATATCGGGCTCCGTATCCATCAATTTGAAGATGCGCTCGGACGACGCCATGGCTTCGAGCAGCATGTTATAGCGGTCGGCCAGGGCACGAATGGGCCGATAGACTCGTTCTCCCCATTGCAGATAGGCAAACAGGGTACCCACCGAAGCCCCGGCAACGGGGACCATATCGCCGGCCAGCAGACGGTGGCCAATGTACAACACGATGAGCGCCATGGAAAAAGTGCCCAGGAAATCGACGGCCGGATAGTACAATGCAAAGTTGCGAACCTGGCGCAACCATTCATCGCGGAGCAGGCCATTTCGCCTATCATACTCCTGAAAACAGCGGTCTTCTTGTTTAAACGCCTGCACGACCCGCATGCCGGTTACGTTCTCTTGCATATAAGCATTGAGGGCAGCCACTTTTTTCTGGATTTCCAGATAGGACCGCCGGGCGAATTTGCGGAAGACATAGCTTGTAATGAACACGAAGGGGACCGTGCTCAAGGTGATGGCGGCCAGGACCCAGTTGACCCAAAGCATCAGTCCTACGACGACGACAATGGAGAACAGATCGTTGGCCACTTGGACGGATCCACTCACAATGGACTGCTGGATCTTCTCGACATCCGTCGTTACGCGGGTCATCAGACGCCCGACGGGGTTTTTGTCGAGGAAACGAAGGGACATGTTTTGCAGGTGGTTGAAAATCCGCACCCGCATTTCGAGCATGGTCTTCTGTCCGACAAACGCAACGATAAGGGCCTGCGAATAATGCACCAGGGCCTGTCCGATCATCAGTCCACCGAGCACCACTAGCAACAAACCCAAACCACGGGCATCTTCGGCTTGTTGTTCTGCAAGGGCTTCATTGTTGGCCGACGGTTCGACCTGATCGTTTTCCCGATCTTCGACCAAAGCGCTCCGTTCCGGGTTGTTGATGTACCAATCGATGGCCCACATATTGAGCAAGGGACTCAGGTTACCCAACAATGACGCCACCAGCAACAGCAGGATCGCACCGATCATCAGGAAGCGGTAGGGACGCACATACTGGAGGAGCCGCCGCATAAGGCTATGGTCGTATGCGCGCTGGGTGACTTCATCATCTATATGATAGGCGCGGCTCATTCGTCCTCCAGTTGTTCCTCAAGCAGTTGCCGTTGGTGCATATCTGCATAGAGACCATTTAGGAGAAGCAACTCATCATGCGTTCCCTGTTCGACGATGGCGCCGTCGCGCACGACGAGGATCTGGTCGGCATGCTTCACGGTCGAGATACGATGGGCGATGATAACACTCGTTCGAGTGGCCATGACCTGCCGCAGACGGCTCAGGATCGCTTCCTCAGTATGGGTGTCGACGCTTGACAGCGCATCATCGAGAATCAGAATGGACGGATCCCGGACCACGGCGCGGGCAATGGTCAGCCGCTGTTTTTGACCGCCCGAGAGGTTTAGCCCTCGCTCGCCCAGCAACGTATCATATCCATCAGGCAATTCACGGATGGTATCCATCAACTGGGCCACTTCACAGGCGGCGTCCAATTCCTTATCCGTCGCGCCGGGACGACCGAAGCATAAATTCTCGCGGATGGTGTCCGAAAAAAGGAATGTATCCTGGGGGACATATCCGATTTCATTTCGGAGCACCGACAGGGGAATTTTTCGGATATCCACATCATCGATGTAGACTGCTCCATGGTCTGGATCGTATTCGCGCAGCATAAGGTTCACGATAGTACTTTTTCCGGAACCGGTCGGCCCGACGATAGCGATTGTTTCTCCAGGTTGGGCGTCAAAGGTGATATCCAGCAGTACAGGGGTGCTTCCATACCCAAATGTGACGTTTTCGAATCGGATAGCGCCCTCTATGGATGCGATATCGGAACGCACATCGGAAGCATCTTTAATGGTCGGGCGTTCGGTCATGATCTCAAGAATACGATTCATGCTCACAGCGCCGCGCTGATACAGGCTCAATACCCAGCCAAACTGGGTCAGCGGGAAGGCCAACATAACCAGACACATAATAAAGGCGGAAAAGTCCCCCAGGCTTAGAGGAACCTCTCGCCACACAACAGTTCCGGCTTCCCAAACCGGACGGGTCGTAGGAATTTCGTAAATCACCATGCGCCCGCCTTGCCAAAGCACCAACACGATAATCGCCGACAGGAGCATCTCGACCAAGGGCCACATCAACGCGGATACCGATGCCAGTTTGAGTCCTTCGCGCATATAGAGATGGGATTCCTTGGTGAAGTCGCGAACCTCGCGATCGGCAATGGCATAAGCCCGCACTACACGCGCGCCGGC